>JAQGHT010000793.1 GCA_028291565.1 Planctomycetaceae bacterium
CGGTCTCGCCGCCAGTGCGGACAAGCTGTGCGGCCAGAACTTCTTCGGTTCAGGTACGATCTACATGCCCGATGGACGTCCGCAACGGATTCTGTCGCGACAACCCGTTCAAGAGCGGTTGTACTCAAACGTGGAACGCAACTACCGCGTGAACATTTACCGCCGCACATTGCACGAAACATTGAGAGCGATCAATCCTGACACAGGATTGCCGTACATCGTCCACCATGTTGACAATGCGGCAGCGTCTCCAGGGACGGGCAATGGTAATGTCAAGAATCCGTTTGGATCGCTGGCGGACGCCGCTCCGGGCGCGGATATCATCTTCGTGCATCACAATGCCGTGGACGCCAACAACAACCCCATCACGACTGGATATGACACGGGTATCGTACTCAGTGACAACCAGCGGTTGTTGGGGCAAGGGACCGAGCACTTCTTCACAGATTTGAACCATGGCACCTTCATACTGCCTGGCAACGATGGCGGTCCACAGCCGCTCATTACGAATACTGCTGGAGATGTCGTGACATTGGCCAATAATAACGAAGTGTCAGGCTTCCAGATTGGCGGCCCATCGCCGAACAATCCAGTCGGCAACGGAATCTTCGGGTCAGGAATCACTGACTTTAACATCAACCACAATACGATCCAGAGCGCTGACCTGGCCGGCATTTCGTTGGTGAACGCGTCGGGAACCGGTTCGATTACGATGAATAACCTGGCCAATAACACGTTGGAAAACATCAGTATCGTGAATACGGGTGCCCCAGCGCTGACTTTGGACCTGTCCAACAACGACTCGCAAACGGGCCTCGCGGGTGCGGTCATCCGGGGTGATGCATCAGATATCACGGCCACCATCGACAGTAACAATTTCAGCAACAACACCAACACCGGTTTGGATATTTCCGCCGCGAATGGTGGGACAACACTGGCGAGCATTACGAATAACGTCTTCAACAATAACGGCGGCAATGGCTTGCAGGTGAACTCCGACGCCGGAACGATGAATCTGACGATTCAGGACAACACGGCCAACTCGAATGTTCAGAGCGGCTTCGATTTCTCGACGGCCAATGGTGGCCTGCTGACAGTTGACGCGACAGATAACGCGATCAATTCCAATACCCTGGACGGCCTGCATGTGATGGCCGACAGTGGCACGATCGACTTTACCGAATTCTCGTTCAACACGCTCAATACGAACGGCCAGCAGGGAATCACGCTGGATGCCAATAACGGCGGCATCCTGTCCGGCACGTTCGCCAGCAACTCGATCCAGAACAATGCCCTGGGGGGACTGAATTCGACTCTCGATAACGGTTCGCAATCGACGCTGACCATCGAGAACAACACCATCAACGGCAATACAGGTTTCGGCCTGTCGTTCAGTGCTCTGAACGGCAGTCTGATCAATAACACCTTGAATAGTAACACGGTCGATAATAATGTGGGGCCAGGTGTCCTGCTCGCCGCCAGCAATTCATCTCATGTCACATTCGCCGCGGACAGTAACGACGTCTCGAATAACCAGGGAATTGGCTTCGACTCGGCCATCGCGAACAGCACCTCGAATATCACGTTAACCAATAACATCTTCAATGCGAATCAAGATGCTGGAGTTCGCCTGGGTTATACGGGCGCAACGACAGCGACGCAATTGATCGATGGAAATACGATCACGAATACGACCGACATCGCTTCAACCGCGACTCCCAATGGAGACGGGTTGATTGTGAATCTGGACGGCACGGGTGGCACCCCAACTCTGGCCAGTACGATCCAGAACAATACGATTCAGAACAATGTCGGTACTGGCATCCTGGAGAATCTGAATGCCAACGCTTCCAATGTGACCTTGAACGACATCGTCAATAACAATATTCTGGGTAACGGGCGTGACGGCATCAGTATGCAGTTGAACTTCGGATCCGTCGCCGTCCTGAACGCCTCGAACAACATCATCACCACGCAAACCGCGACGCGAACTGGCGTGGACGGGATCAACATCAACCTGCAGGCCGATTCCAAATTGACCGCGAATATTAGTGATAATACGATTAACGGCAGCAGCGATGGCACGAACTTCAGCACCGGTAGCGGCGTGATGATGAATATTGAGGAAGACGGTATTCTTTCGGCCACGTTGACTAACAACCTGATCCGTCAAAACGGCGTGGACGGTGTTCACGTGGGACCGGATCCACTGTCAAACGGCCAACTGCAAGGTGGATTTAACGCACCCCAGGGTACAGCGACAATTGGTGTGACGCTCAATCAGAATACGATCGAGCTGAACCGCCATGATGGTGTCCACGTGTCGGTGGCGCAAGTCACTGAAGGGGCTCCTGGTATGACAGGTGTTGGGAATTACACTGTCAACGGAAATGTCATCCGCAATAACGGAACGGTTGTTAGTGGCGTCCGGAGCGGTGACGGTATCAATGCCGAAGTCCGTTCGGGCATCATGAACTTCATCGCGACTAATAACACCATCAGTAACAACGCATCCGACGGCATCCTGTTGCGAAACTCAATGGGAGCGGCAGTGGACGGCGGTGTTCAGGTCCCCAATGTTCTGTTGCTGACCGACGCTCCCAAGGCGATCCTGAATGCGACAGTCGATGGCAATACGATCACTGGCAATGGGAATCGTGGCGTCAACATCCGTTATGAGGATGCTTCGGTTAATGCCGCGACTCAGAGCCTGGGGGCATATGGTAACGTCTCGTTGACAAACAATACGATCAGTGGCAATAAAGACGAAGGTGTGCTGGTGATCATGAATAATCAGCGAAATGATGTTCTCGCCACAGGCTTCGCCTCGTCGATCGCTGTCGATCAGAACAACCCCATTGATGATCCGACCGCCGTCGCGAATCGGTATCCCGCGTTTAGCACGTTCCCCGATTACTTCATCAACTTCGCGAACGCGGATGTCTATTCCGACTTGAAGTTTGCCGCAGTGGGCAACACGATCTCGAATAACGGGGGCGGTAACCCAGCCGGAGCCGACGGTCTGGTGGCTGGTGACGGCATGCTGTTGCTGGTTGGAACCTCGAGCTACCTGCATGCTGACGTGCGGAACAACCAGTTCTCGGGCAACTTCCTCGACGACTTCAGAACCGATTCGTTCATCTCACAGCCGAATGCTCCAAAATTCATCCAGGACAGCCCCGTCAAGGGACTCACCCAAATCTTCCTGGATCATATTTCTCTGATGGACCTGCGATTCACTGGCAATACTGGAAATTCGATTGGCGGCGTGACATCCTCGTCGGATAGTCAACGCGACGTCAATGGAGTCTTGCGTAACGGCAGATACCAGAATGACGAAAGAGACACCGTGAACAAAGTCCTGTGGATCTATAAGGTGCCGGATCGACGGACGGACTACTTCCGGATCGAAGATACTCCAAGTCCGGCAGGATCTGTGTTGAACGGTACGAACTTGTTCACCTCTCCGGATTCCACGAATCCTCGAAACAACTTCCTGGACAATGGTTTCATCCAGGTTCCAATCGGCTCACTGTTCCCGTAACAGTGTGATCACCCAGAGTTGTTGGGTGGCGACAGTCCATGCGACAACTCTGGAAACTGGAATGATCTTGCGACCGAACTTGATCGAATGATCCTCAACACAACAGCCCGGACTTCTTCCAGAAGCCCGGGCTGTTGTCGTATTCGCACCTGAGCCGAATGTTTGATCCCGTTGGAGTTCCTCCGTGGGGCGATTCGCTCCGTTTTCCAAGGTTTGGCAACCTTGGCGACCTGAAAATCCACTTCCGAAAATCTCTGAAGGTGTAGCCCTTCGCATGAGCGTCCGTTTTAGACTATCTCGATCCGAAGTAGAACAGCACCATTGCCATCGTGATGTTTTCCAGCCAGATTGGCGCCAGGTGTTGCTGGCCGATGACTTGCAGCGTCGCGGTGAGGGCCAAGGCTCCCAGGACCGTGATGGCTTTGGTGTCCGCCCACCAGCGGGATGAGGGGACATTGCGGCCGCGATACCACCAGTTCAACATCCCCCGAACAGTTGTGCCGGCAAAGTAGGCCAGCAGCGTGATGAAGATCGGAAAGGTTTCCTTCTCGAAGAGTTTGCCATGCTGAAATTGATAACCGGCAACACTTAGGAAGGTTACCAGGATCGCGAGGCGAATCGTGCCGCGGGGCAAGTACAACGGCAGCGGTTCTTTCGGAACAATGCCGTCTGATTCCAGCTTTTGCAGGACTTCTGGCGGCAACTGCAGAAATCGCCGTGATGTGAAATAGTAGGCCAGAGCCACCATCAAGGTCTCGGTCCAGACCGGTTCGATGGAATTGCCGGCCACAATGTCGGCACACGTCACCGCAACGACAATCATCGTCATCAAAGCTCGTACGCTGCCGTTGGGTAATCCCAACGGATGACGAAACGGGTTTTCGGTATCAAACTCACTTTGCGTCGACATAGGGGAAACTCCTGAGTCTCATGTTGGACGGACATTGTTGTCCGTTTGCCGGCTCGACAAGTTGATGCGGATTTTGAAGATTGCTGTTTGCAGGCTGAAATCAGAGCTACTGATTGGGCGGCTTCACGCCACATGCAGGTTATTTCCTGAAATCTCGCTATTTCAGTATTGTCTCCTTCAGGAACGCAAGATGCGAGCGATTGGATCACACGCATGTCAATTTGCGTAGCATTCTGAGTCGGGGCAAACTTGGAGCGACGCAGGATTCTTTGAGCGGGAGGTCGAGCGTCCGAAGGGTATCCCGCTGGTTGACCGTGTCGGAAGCTTAAGATTTCCGTACAATGGCGCCCATGTGGTTCCTGAATACAGCCATGTTGTTTGGATTGCTCGGCGTGGGGCTGCCGGTGATGGCCCATTTGTTGAGTAAGAAGAAATACGACATCGTGCGCTGGGGAGCGATGCAGTTCCTGGAATTGGGCCGAAATACTCAACGCCGGGTGCGGTTGGAAGAAATGCTGTTGATGTCGATGCGGATGGGCATGATCGCTCTGTTGGCGATCGGGCTGGCGCGTCCCTGGATCTCCAGCGGCTGGTTTGGCCAGCTGGGTTCGTCCGAAGTTCGCGATGTCGCCTTCGTCATTGACGGCTCTTCGAGCATGGGCTGGGAAGGCAAGACAGTCACGCCGCATTCAGCGGCCATTCAATGGGCACACAGGTATCTGGAACAACTCCGCGGCGGAGATACAGTGGCCATCCTGGATGCCCGGGATGTTGTTCGTCCCGTTCTCGCACCCGGTTCCACGGACTTCCGGCTGGTTCGAAAGGCATTGAACGAATTGCCGTCTCCGGGGGGAGGCGCGGATCTGGTTGAAGCGACTTCCCACGCCTTGCGCTTAATGAATTCCGCCGGAAACCTGGCCCGCGACATCATTGTTCTGACCGATCTGCAGGCTCGAGCCTGGTCAATTGAAGACATACAGCGGCTGGAGTTTCTCGACGAGCAACGGCGTCAACCGGCCATCGTGCCTAAAATCTGGGTCGTCGATGTGGGCGGGCAGACAACCAGCACGCGCGAGAATTTCAGTTTGGATCGTCTGAAACTTTCCCGATATTTTACCGCGCCCGACTTGCCCGTGCGGATTCAAACGAAACTGCTGCACCACGGTGGAGACGCACCGGCGTCTCGGAAGATCTATCTGGAAGTTGATGGCCAACGGATTTCCAACGCGACCCTGCAGTCCGCCGCGATCCCCCCCGGTGGTGAATTCAGCGTCGAATTTGACCATCGGTTCACAGCGTCGGGCGTGCATCTCGTCAGCATCGTACTGGACCGCGACAACCTGCCAGGTGACGACCGCGCTGAAGCCGCCGTGGAAGTCACCAAGGCGCTTCCGGTCGTCGTCGTCGACGGAGCCCCGCATCCGGACGAAACCCGGAGCGAGACCTTCTTTCTCAAGCGAGCACTGGGAACCGGGGCCGAGAACGCGCTCATTAAACCACAGATCATCCCTGTTGAGCAATTGACTGCTGACCTGTTAAAGGACAGCTTACTGCTGGTGCTGGCCAATGTACCGAAACTGAGCGCCACGCAAGCTGCCGCGGTAACTTCCTTTGTGGATGGAGGCGGTGGACTATTGATCTCTCTCGGCGACCAGGTTCAGCCCGCGTTCTACAACGAGATTCTGTTTGCGAAGGGACAGGGGGTTTTGCCGGCCACGTTGACTAAGATCGAGCAGCCCCCCCCGCAAAATGTCCGGGAACAGCAGGTTCCAATCGTCGTGGACAATACGAGTCTCGAACTTCCCTGGGTCCAATCCTTTCGCAAAGAAAATCAGGGCGGTTTGACGGAAACCCGGTTTGATAAGTGGTGGCAGGTGACACCAGTCAAAGGAGACTCGGAACAGGCCGCGACTGGCAAGGCACCGGAGTCCGATTCGACGCGCTCGCGGCCGGCGAGTATCGCGGCCCGGTTGTCGAACGGGGATCCCTTTCTGTTAGAGCGCGACTTGGGTCATGGCCGAGTCATCCTGATGACCGCACCTCTCGATTCGGACTGGTCCACATTGCCAGCCAAACCCGATTATGTGCCGTTCCTGCATGAAACTCTGTTTCATCTGGCGTCGGGCAATCGAGCCTCGCGCAACGTGTCGGTGGGAGAGCCCATCGTGTTACCGGTTGGAAATGACTTCGACAAAAGGGCGTTTGTGTTTCAAGGGCCGGGAAAGTCCATTTTTCCAGTTGAACTGGGGGGGCATGAACTTCGTCGACTGGCGAAGCTGGACGACACGTCTATTCCCGGAGTCTATCGACTGATCGAGGCCGAGAATGGCGAACCGAAAAAGGGGGCACAGGGTGTGCCGTGCGTGGTGAACTTTGACCGGCGAGAATCAGATCTGACGATTTTGTCTCCCGAGCAACGGAAATTGCTCGAAGCCCAGGATCGTTTGAAGATCATTGCCGATCTGAGTGAACTTCGAAAGGCGATGTTTTCCAACAATACAAAATCCGAATTCTGGCAATTCCTGCTGCTGGCTGTGATGGGGATGCTCGTCGTTGAAGTGTGGCTCACGCGACGCCTGGTACAGGGTGGGCATGCGCTCTTGGATGACTAGTGTACCGTCAACGTCTAGATTTAGGATCGGATGCCACTGGCTATGCCAGTGCCGCCCTACGCCGTTAACCTTTTGCAACGTCAGCGGAAAAAGAAGTTTTAGCCACAGATTCACACAGATGAAACACAGATTTCCACACAAGATCTCGATGAAGTAGGATGGACATTCCTGTCCGTCACACGCTCCGTCCGGTTAACCAACTTCCGATGTAGAACGATCAATCTGGAATGACTGCAGCATTGCTGGGGGACGTCAAATGATTCAAATCAAATCCATTCTCCTACTCACCTCGGTTCCCAACGTATTGAAAAAAAAATGTGTTTCATCTGTGTGGATCTGTGGCTAAAACTTCTTTTTCCGCTGACGTTGCAAAAGGTTAACGGCGTAGGGTGCCGCCTAGGACTTCACCGAGTCAAACTACACTGGCAAAGCCAGTGGCACCCCAATTTTTGACCTAGACGAAGCTCTCATGGCCGATCGCTGCGTTGCGGGACTGTACACTGCTATTTCTTCTGCGGCGGGTACCATTCATCCACCAGCTCCTGTGGTCGCCATTTGTCTTCCAGCCGTAATTCTTCGATCAGCCATTGCCGCTGAGCTTCGACTTGCTTGTCGAATTCGCTGAGCACATCCAAAGCCTTGTCGCGAGACGTGACCAATCCGATGATCAAATATTGGACGCTGGCCAGGGCAAAGCAGGTCCAGCCGACCCAGCCCGGGAAAATCGCGCACATGATCGCCAGGACCTGTGATGAGCGATCCAGATGCTTGCAAATCGCGCCCTTGGCCATCCAATAAATCTTTTCCCGCCAACGCGGCCAGCCCTTCAGCAGGGACTTTTTTCGAGGTGGCGGATTCGCGTGGATGATCGTGAACAAGGCCTGGTCCGGCATGACCTCCGTCACACCGATTGCCAGCATTAAGCGTCCCGCGGCAACCCACGGGTTGTTGAACAGTCCGCCGTCGTGGTCATTTTTCGACAGCCAGTCAAACAGAAAAAATTCCATGTTGCGTGTTGCAACCAACAGCAACAAGGTCCCACGAAACCATTGCTCCAGATCCTTTTCGAGCTCTGCATCCA
>JAQGHT010000811.1 GCA_028291565.1 Planctomycetaceae bacterium
TGCAAACGCTACAGTCGACCGGCCGCTGCCAGGACCCATTTGTTTCCGCCAACGGCCGCGAAATCTGGTACTCGGGATCGGGCATCGGCGGGATCGGCATCTACTACGCAACGCGTCCCTCGCCCTATGAAGAATGGGACACGCCCGCGATTCTGGTGCTCAGCAAAGGCACAGCGTTGCCGGCTTCCCCCAGCGCGACGGAAAACGGCCTGATGGTGACCTATACCATTCCTAGTCTCGTCGGGCAGGTCTGGGGACTCTTTCGTAAGAATGCCGAAGAGACGTTCGATGTGAAGGACAAATTGCGTTACGCCGAACGGGGTGAACCGAGTTGGCCTTCTGCACAAGTGTCTCCTGATGGCAAGCGGCTGTATTGGCGTGAAGTTCGGGACGACAAAGTGACGACGTGGGTGGCCTCGCGCTTCGAACTGGATCTGCCGTTCGGTAAGGCGAAAAAGCTGGAGCTGCCGGGCGGGCATCCCTGTTTGTCAGCCGATGAATTACGGCAGTACGCGTTCGACGGCAAGCAACTTCGCCGAGCTTCACGCGTCAAACTCGAGGCCGCCTTTTCTGAGCCGCAGGTCATCGCCGAACTGGATCTGCCGGACTATGTGCCGCATCCAGAACGTCGGCAATTCTGGGTTTCCGAAGATGAACAATGGCTGTACTACGCCGAAGACCCCGAAACGAACGGCAACCTGTACGTGGTGCGATTGCACGCCGGGCCCGGACGTGGTGTCCTGATCACCGGCAAGCCGATCCCACCGAAGAAGTCGACAACCGTCGCGGAATTGGAACAGCCCGAGAAACCGGCGATGGACACTAAGCCGGTTGAAACCGAACCCGCAGAAAAGGTGGTCGACCCCAAATCGCTGCCGACTCCGTATGCCCAGTTTCAGCAGCAGCTGGCGGCTTTGCTTTCGAAACGAGACCAGGCCGCCGCGACCACGCTCGTGACGACCCAATTGCAGGCTCCGGAATTGCAGGATTCCAAAGACCTGCTGGCGTGGGATCAAGTCGAAGTGGCCGCGATTCAAAAGGTCTGGGATGCCGCCGAAACGGCGATCAAGCAGCTCAAACCAGAAGAGGCCATCCGGATTGGTGGTGGAAAGTTCACGTTCAATTCTTACACGGACGGAGTCCTGCATCTGACCGCGTCCACTAAGAAGGTGGAACGCCGGTTGCGCGATCTGCCACCGGGCGAACTGATCCTGCTGGCCGACAAAATACTCGACAAGGCCGACGCGAACAATCAGCTCGCGATGGGAATCTTTCTGCAGTACGAAGGCAAAGCGCAACAGCAGGCCAGTAAACTCCGGTTGGACAAAGCGGGCGCGGCGGGTGAAGAATACCGCGAGCGAATGGCCGTGCGTCGCTTGAAAATCATCGAACAGGAACTCGCGCGAAAGAATCTGGGCGTGGCGCTGAAACTGATCGACGAACTGGCCTTGGCCTTCCCCAAATCTCCGAGCACGGCGACCGCCGACAAGCACCGCAAGCAGATCTATTCCTTTGTCTCCTGGAAAGAAATCGGGGGCCGAGACTGGGAACGCGGCGACGATAGCAGCTACATTGCAACCCCGCAAAAGAAGCGTGGCGCCCTGTTGATGTCCGAGAGCGAGTTTGGCGGTTTCGATCTATCGCTGGAATGGCGCACAACGAGTCCAACCGGTCAGGGCGGCATCTATTTCCGCTACAAAGGGAGCGGCAACCCTCTGGAGACGGCCTTTAAGATCCATGTGGCGAATGATGCCGGAATTAAGCCGGACAAATTCTGCACGGGATCACTATTCAATATCAATCCGCCCTCCGAGAATCTGGCGAAGCCTGCGGGGCAATGGAATACACTCAGCATGCAAGTCCGAGAGGAACGGGTGCTGGTGCTGATCAACGGCAAGAAGGTACAGGAAAGTCTGGCCCGAGATACAGCGGTACCCTTGAAAGGGCATGTCGCACTGGACGGAGAATTCGGCGGAATCGAGTACCGAAAGATCTTGCTGGTCGAATCAAACGCAGCGATCGTGACACCACCAGCAACGCCGCCAGCGAAGAAATAGTGGAGCCGATTTTCAGGTAGCTATAGTTGCCAAAACCTGGGCATCGAACCAGAAACGGACCGAATCACCCCGACCTCTGGCGAGGTTGGATACGGAGAACGCTCACGACGTAGCCCAAAGTCGTTACGTGCCAGAACTATCCGATTTCAGCGGACCGAATGCTGGAATTCTCCAACGTGAATTGGAATTCCTTTTCGCGAAGGGACGCTCCAACAATCGGGACTGTGTATCATTCGGTGTCCGATTTCGACAAGCTCAACGCCCGTTGGGGTTGATGGATGTTTTTGTGGGCAATAACCCAGGGTAGCCGTATGTTGCGGCAACCCTGGGCTATTGCCGGATCCCCTTCGGGGAACGACAGGATTGAAATCCCACACGTGTTTATCCCCTCGAGAAAGTCCTGAATGTACGACAAACCCCAACTGTTAGCCCTGTTTCGCGAACGAGCCCTGAAGTTTGGTGATTTCACACTGGCTTCAGGCCGCAAGGGGACTTATTACCTGGACGGAAAGCAAATCACACTCCATTCCACGGGGCTGAATCTGGTTGCGCATGGCCTTTTGGATCTGTTGCAGGATGTAGAGTTCGACGCCATCGGCGGCATGACGATCGGCGCGGATCCGATTATTGGCGCGGTATTGGCCGTCGCCGCGATTCGAGGCCGTGACCTGTGCGGCTTCCTGGTGCGCAAGGAAGCCAAAGGACATGGCACCGGGAAGTTTGTGGAAGGTCCCGTCAAACCGGGCTCGAAGGTCGTGATCATCGACGACGTCGTGACCACCGGCGGCAGTTCGATCCTGGCGATTGACCGGATCAAGGAATTCGGCTGTGAAGTGGTGCAGGTCGTGGCGATTGTAGACCGCATGGAAGGCGGCGCTAAGAACTTCGCCGACCTCAATCTGCCATTCAGGTCTTTGCTGCAGATCACCGATTTTGGGATTACACCGCCTGTGGTTTAGAACTTATCAACGCGAGTTGCCGACGCTTCACTCCGTGATCGCCCCTCTTTGTTCCCCTGCTCCTCCGCGTAGGAACGCACGTACTCGAAGCTTCGCTGCGTTTGGATTCGCGGTTCCACTGCGTAGTCGCGAAGCGGAGCTTCGAAAAAGCTCGTTCCCAGGCGGAGCCTGGGAACGAGCTCAAATTGCTGATACTGAGCCTGCGTTACACAATCTTCTCGGGAATATCGAATGGCTTGCGGTATTCGCGAGTCAGCATCTTCCGGGCATCCTTGTCGGTGACGAATGTCTCGTTGGCCGCGTCGATAGCCAGCTTGCGACCGACTTTCAGCTTGGTCGACGCCAAATCGAGTTTCACGTCTTCGGTCAGGTGCGTCGCCACGCGTTCGAGAGTTTCCGTCGCTGCGGCGTTGTCTTTGAACACTTCGGGCTTCGTTGTGAACGGCACTTCTTCGCTGAGGCGATAGCTGATATTCGCCAGATGGCACAGCGCACTGGAATAATGACCTTCCAGGATTTCTGCATTCAAGTCCGACTGCTTGCGGCTGCGGACGGCGGCAATAAAGTTGCCGAAATGCGGCTCATGGCAAGGTTCGGCTGGACCGCGCGTCGTGGCCAGCGTTGGTAGCGGTGCTTCCTTGTCGCTTCCCTTCGGAAAGAACTTGGTGCCCGCGATGATTCCGGCTTCCAGATGATAGACGTTCCCGACGCCCTGGCCGTGGTAGCCGGCGCATGGGCGCCCGCGCACCTCGAAGATCAATTGCGTTTCACCATAGTCAAACACGGCGACCTGGGTGTTCGCAGTCTGTCCCTGATCTTGATAACCAAAGCGGCCGCCGACGCTGGTCACGCTCTTGGGCATCGTCGCACCGGGGATGGCCCACCGGGCGAGATCCATCTCATGGACCCCCTGATTGCCGATGTCACCATTTCCAAAGTCCCAGAACCAGTGCCAATTGTAGTGTACGAGATTTTCGTTATAGGATTGCTCAGGCGCCGGACCGGTCCAGATATTGAAGTCCAGGGCACCCGGGGCCGCCTTCGCCGGTTTCATCCCGATACTGTTTCGTACCTTGTAGCACAGGCCACGAGAAATCAGCAATTTGCCGAGTTGCCCCGACTTGATGACTTCCATCACATTGGATTTCGCACCGTTGCTGCGGCTTTGCGTGCCGTGCTGCACGATCCGGTTAAACTTGCGTGCGGCCTCGACCGCGACCCGGCCCTCGTGAATATTGTGGCTGCAGGGCTTTTCGACATAAACATCTTTGCCGGCCTGGCAGGCCCAGATGGTCATCACGGCGTGCCAGTGATTCGGAGTGGCGATTGAAACCACGTCGACGTTCTTGTCGTCCAATGCCTTGCGAATATCGGCCACTTCCGTCGGCGTGACGTTGTGTTGAGCCTTCACCGTGTCTGCACGCTTGGCGAAAGTCCGCTTGTCGGGATCGACAAGATAGGTGATCTGCACGCCTTTAAGTCCCGGATCGGTGTAGCCGGCAACGTGAGAGGCCCCACGGCCATTCAATCCGGCGACCGCCACACGGATGGCCTCATTCGATCCCAAAATCTTGCCCGACGATTTGGTCCCACCGATGGCGAACGTGGCTCCAGCAATGAGCGCGGACTGTTTGACGAATTCACGCCGATTGAGATTTCGACGAGGAGTGGCAGACATAAGCATGTCCCTTCACAACTAAATCCAGGAAAGGAGATTCGACACAATGCCGATTATGGCCTGTCGGACCACCCCACGCAATACATCAGCATGTTTTGATTATTGAAGTGAAACGGTGGGACAGATTTTCAAGCTGTCAGTTTCCTGGGTACGGATAGGTTGAAAACCTGTCCAACAGTGCTCAATCCGCCCACCATTAGAACAACGTCTTCTGTTTGGCGCGAATCGCCAGCCGCTTTTCATGCGGCCAGGCGGGCAAAGCGGGTAGCTCGGGACAGTGCTTCAACAACTCTTGATGTAGTGCCCTGGCCATGGCCGGTGCGAAAAAATCATTGGGTGTGTGCGCGAAAATGAAAGGGCTTCGGCCTTCTCGCAGCCACTGGGCTATGATTGGAGCCCATTCTTCCAGCCACGGCAATGTCGCCCGAAGGTCGTTTCTGCCGACCAGACGCAGGAAAGGATGTGGACCAGTCACCGTATGCCGCAGTAGCGACCGGGGCTTGCGGCGTTGACTTTCCACTTCGGAGGGATCCGACGGGGCTGCGGAAAAGAGCGGCCGGCTGTCGAAGATCACGCGATCGATTTGCAGCTCGCTCAATAACTCGTCTAAGGCACTCTCCACAGGCCCGGAGTCAAAATAATCGGCGTGTCGAACTTCGACGGCCAATGGCAAGTCTGCTTTCACGAAATCTCTGAGATAGCTCTCCAAGGCCGCGAACTGAGTCTTGTCGAATGTGGGAGATAGTTGCAGAAAGCTTGGTCCTAATCGATCCGCGTCACGCAAGACACCGAGAAGTTCCCGGAACTGATTGGTCTCTCGTTCCGCCCGCAACAATTGTTTGTCGTGGCTGATTTCTCTGGGAAATTTCAATGCGAAGCGAAACCCCGTCGGCGTTTCCTCGGCCCAGCGGCGGACAATATCGAGCTTTGGAAGAGCATAAAAGGTACTATTTCCTTCCACCGTGTTGAAGACTGTGGAATACTGGGTCAGGAAATCGCGCTGTTTGGCGTCGTCGGTGAGAAAATGGCCAGCCCACGCCGCGCAGGACCAGACGGGACAACCCAGATAGAATTTCCCACCCTGAACATAACTGTTTCCAAAAGCATCTATCTGCACGTATCACTCCCAATTATAATCGTGATCTGGGAGAATTATATTCGGCGGGAACCGACTGTGAATATCATGTGGCCAGATTAGAGCAGTTTGAAACGTGGTATCAGATAGATTTGCCGTCCCCGGAAACAACGAGTAGAAAGTAGCAACTCTCCTTCGAAGTCTCAGTCGCTGAATGATCTTGCGATAGCGAGAGTTTGGGAGACTCAGGCGGTTCGATAAGACACCCAAGATCAAGCGCTCGCGCGATCGAGTTGGAGTAAATTCCATGGCCAAACTCATCATTCAGACGGGAAAACTGGCGGGGAAACCGCTGACGATTCCTTCGAAGGAAGTGATCATCGGACGCGATGAAGGCTGTTTCATCCGCATGGGTTCAGCGGATATCAGCCGGCGGCACTGCTCGTTGAGGGCAACTCTCGACGGAATCCTGGTCACAGATCTCGGCAGCAGCAACGGCACATTGGTCAATGACAATCGGATTACTGGTCCGACAATTCTACGGGTCGGCGATCGGCTGCGAGTCGGCCCCGCCGTTTTTCTGGCTGACGGACCGAAACCCAAAATCGACGATTCCGCAATCGAAGATTGGTTGAATGACGGAGACGGAGACTCCAAAACGGGCTTGGCATCGAACGAAGATACGGCGATTTTCAAGACCGGCAGCGAATCCACGATCCATCCGAAAGAACCGCCCATAGCAGCCGCGGCTCCCGTCCCCGTTCCAGTCGGAGCTCATTCTCACAAGCCAAAGCGGTTATTTCACAACACCGCTGAGGAAGCCCAGTGGGTGATCGCCCTCTTCCGGGAACGCCAGGCAAAACTGGAAGAGCTGGATAAAGAGACGTAGAGAGTTTCCACATGCAGCCGCAGGCATTACTTTCGTGGAGTTCGGGGAAGGATTGCGCCTGGACCTTGCACACGCTAAGGCAGCAGGCAGAAATCGATGTCGTCGGCCTGGTGACGACGTTCAACGAGGCTTTCGATCGCGTGGCGATGCATGGCGTGCGGATGGACTTCGTTGCCGCTCAAGCGGCTGCGGCTGGACTGCCGCTCTGGAAGGTGCCGCTCCCTTGGCCTTGTTCTAACGAAATCTATGAACTGCGAATGCAGACTGTTTTCGAACAGGCACGAAGTCAGGGAATCAGCCACTTCGCGTTTGGCGACTTGTTCCTCGAAGAGATCCGGGCCTATCGTGAGCGACAACTTGCTGGAACCGGGCTGGAACCAATCTTTCCCATCTGGGGCACGGCCGCCGACACGTCGCGGCTGGCCAACGACATGCTCGAGGCTGGTCTGAGGGCCACCCTGACCTGTGTCGATCCCCGGCAGCTGGATCCCCAATTCGCCGGTCGCGAGTTTAACGCTGCCTTACTCGCTGAATTTCCGGCCTCAGTCGACCCTTGCGGCGAACGGGGCGAATTTCACACATTTTGCCACACCGCGCCGATTTTCGATTGTCCGATCCCAGTCCAGGTGGGAGACATCGTGGAACGCGATGGATTCTGGTTTGCGGATTTGTCCCCCACGCGGTTTGAATCAGTATGAAAACGAACGCCGTGAGAATTCTGGAAAGTCGGGGGATCTCGTTTGAGCTTCGTGAGTACGAAGTCGATCTGGAAGATCTGTCGGCAGAGACTGTGGCGTTGAAAATCCAATTGAATCCAGAACAGGTTTTCAAAACTCTCGTAGTGCACGGAGATCGGACGGGGCACTTTTTCGCGGTTGTGCCCGCCAATTGGCAACTGGATTTGAAAGCCCTCGCCAGTCAATCAGGAGACAGGAAGGTCGAACCGGTCAAACTAGCGGTTGTGCAGAACCTCACTGGGTATATTCGTGGCGGTGTGACAGTCGTCGGCGCCAAGCGAGAATTCCCCGTCTTCGTGGATGAGACTATGGAGTTGTTCGACCTCGTCTCCGTTTCCGGCGGCAGACGAGGCTTGCAGATCCTGCTCAGTCCCGCCGATTTTCTGGCGGTGACCAAAGCAAAAGTTGGATCTTTTATTAAGCAGAAGACGTGACCATTTATGCCATTTTGTGCAGAGAACACATGGATTCTGAAAAGGTTGCGCGAAGCTCGATTGCGCCGACGAATCTTGCGGAAATGCGGCGAAAAGCGGCGCCAGTTTCTCCTCGTGGGATCCGCTCAGGCCACGACCGGCAGGCGGACTTCGACAACGGTTCCCTGCTGAGGCTCGCTGGTAACGTGAATCGTACCGCCGTGGGCTTCAACGATTGTCTTGCAAATCGACAGGCCCAGGCCGCTGCCCCCTTCGGCACGCGTGCGGGCTTTATCCACCCGATAAAAACGCTCGAAAATGTGCGGCAACTCGTCGCCGGCAATGCCCAATCCTGTATCGGAAACACGAATTAAAGTCTGGCCTGCGTCCAGCGAGATACTGATTTTGACCGATCCTTGATCCTGATTGTAGCGAATGGCGTTGGTCAACAGGTTCGTGATGACTTGAGAAACCCGGCTGCGATCGGCGCGCATGCGCACAGACTCCAGCTCCGTTTCGATCCGAATTTGGCGCGGTTCAGCCAAGGGCTGCAGCAGCTCCACGCATTCATGGACAACCGGTGCCAATTCGAACTCGGTCGTTTCCAGTACGGCCCGCTTCGAGTCGAACCGGGCCAGCATCAGCAGACCTTCGATCAATGTTTTCATCCGCGTGGAAGCTCGCTGACAAGCCTCCAGGGCCATCCGGTATTCTTCTGGAGATCGCAGGCGCGACAGGGCCAGTTCAGTATGTGCCAGAATCACGGCCAGTGGTGTTCGCAATTCGTGCGAAGCGTCCGCTGTGAAGCGGCTTTGCTGTTCAAACGCCGATTGCAGCCGGTCGAAAGTTCCGTTGAGTACAACGGCCAACTGTCCGAGTTCTGTCGCCGTATCCTGCAGATCGATTCGCTGCGTGAGGTTCTGGGCCGAGATCGACTGGGCAGTGGTCGTCATGGACGAGATCGGTCGAATCGCCCGCGCGGACAGCCAACCACCTCCCAGAAATCCCGCTGCCAACACACCGGAGCCCGCCAGAAACAGCAGGGCTCCATAGCGATGTTCGGCGGCCAGATCGTTGGAGATCGAGCGACCGACCAAGACATTCACATCGAATCGCGAAACATGGATCACTTCACGCCAGTTGTCACGAACCCGCACATTTCGAACGGGAAGCCCGGCTTCGCCCATATGCAGATCGGGATAGGGAACTTCTGGCGCCGATTCCGATTTCTCCAGGACGACTCCTTCATGACCCCAGATGACAAAATAAAATCGGGATTCGTCTTCCCCTTCGAACAGATGCTGGAATTCTTCGGGCAGCCCCAAACCAGGCGGAATCCGATCTGGACCACCCCGCTCCCACGGCGGGCGGCCCGGACGATCGCCCCTGGCGGATTCGCGGCGCGGTTCCGGTCGATGGGATTCCGATCGCGGAGGTTCCGGACGATGCGTCGGGTCTCCCGGACGATCGTTGCCACTCAGAGGATGATCGACACGGTCCAGCAGATCGGGGCGTTCAGGTCGTTCGCCCGGGCTGCGAGTCTGGTCCCGAGGTGGACGGGGAAACTCAGGCCGGGGCCGTCCGTCTCCCGACCGAGTCGACGAGGAAGAGGGACGGCCTGGACCGCGAAAGGGAGGAGGGCCGGGCGGCAACAATCGGCGGAGCCGGGCACCAAGAACTTCGGCCATCCGATCCAATTCGGCATCGATCTGCTGCAACCGAGTCTGCCAGTGCAGACTATACACAACGGTCCCGAAAATCGTCAGCACGCCCGTCAAAATGATGGCATGCCAGATCTGCAAGCGCCAGCGAAGCGATTTGACCATGATGTTCAGGATTCCTGTTCGATGATATAACCCTGACCTCGACGGGTTGTGATCAAATCACGTCCCAGTTTCCTGCGAACATTCGAAACATAGACATCCACCAGATTCGACATGGAATCGTCATGTTCGTCGAAAAGGTGATCGTACAGCATTGTGCGTGTGACGAGTTCTCCTAAATGCAGTGCTAAATATTCCACTAGTGAGTATTCTTTACCAGTCAGGCTGACTTCTTCACCGGCCAATGATACGGTGCGCGAGGCCATATCGATATACACGTCGCCGATTTCAATGACGGGCTTGGCCTTGCCGGCCGCGCGGCGAATCAAAGCCCGGACTCGGGCCACAAGTTCAGACAGAACGAACGGCTTAACCAGGTAATCATCGGCTCCGGAATTCAAGCCCCGGATCCGATCTTCGACCGCATCACGAGCGGTCAGCATCAATACGGGCGTCGTTTTCGATTTCCGCAATTCGCCCAGAAATTTCCAACCGTCCACGAGAGGCAGCATCACGTCCAGGACGATTGCGTCGTAATCCCACGTCTGGGCTTTGTACAGGCCATCTTTACCATCAGCCGCGGTATCGACGGAATAACTCTCTTCGCGAAGATACATGGCCACGGCATCGCGCATGTCGGGTTCGTCGTCGACCACCAGGACTCGCATGACGTTCTAGCTTTCCGGCGTGTAACCCAGCACAATGTTGAAATTCGCCGCGAGTTCTCCGATCTTGGATTCTTTGACGGGAGCGAATTCGACGATGAGAGACGCCTTCGCTTTGGCATCTTTGATGCTCTTGAGGACCATGTCACGTTCATTCCCAGGCTCTCCCAGGATGTAGCATTGCGTCGTGAACGGATCCTGCGTGTGCGGAACCTTGACCGCGAAATGGATGTGGGGCGTCCGGCCGGGATAGGGGACAGGTTTGATCGTGCGGAAGTAGTATTCGCCGCTCTTTCCAGTCAGAAATCGGCCAAACCCCTGGAAGTTCGAATCTCGCTTTTCGCGATTGCCGCTGCGGGTGTGAAGGTACGCTCCGTTGTGATCGACTTGCCAGATTTCCACGACGGCATTGCGGATCGGATTGCCGCGGGCATCCAGGATTTTGCCGCCCAGATGCGTGATTTCTCCAATGGCCGGTGTGATTGTTTCATTCACAATCAGCAAATCGTTGTCCGTGTCCAGCGGCAGTTTGTCCGGATAGAACGGGCCTTCGGTTTGACTCGGCGTACGTGTCAATTCTTCAGCGAAGACGCCGGGGACATAGAGCGCACTAGTACTTGCGGCGATCCCACCAAGAAACTGACGCCGCGTCCAGGAGAGTTGATTCAAGGCCATGTTGAGTGTCCTCTGGAAAGCTGAAAAAAGCTGAAAACAGAAAGCCGTAGTTGCTTAACTCGGATTACTTCATCACGTCATACAAGCCCGAAACGGAACCTTTGAAGATGCCCTGTTGTTGACTTTACCCCGCAGGGGTTTCACAACAAAGCCCAGGGTTCGCCGCGTAATCGTGGCGTACCCTGGGAGCACGAACGTCAAGAGTCCGTACCCTGAAAGGGTTCCATAATCGGAATCTCACGAGAGTTCGCACAAGATCGTTGCGTGATCAATGATCAGCATGACAGAAACAGTCCGCACTGTCGATACAATAAATGTGTCGACAGTGCGTGACAGATCAGTCAACTCCGCGAGTCATTCAGGCTGAAGCCCCTTCTGTTTTCTTGACGTCGTCCTTCTTCTCTTCAGTCTTTTTCTCTTCAGTCTTCGTTTCTACGGCCTTCTTTTCTTCGACTTTCGTCTCTTCAGCTTTCTTCTCGTCCGGTTTGTCAGCCGGCTTGTCGGTGGCCTTTTCGGCCGGCTTGTCGGCTTCAGGGCGTTTGGCCGCATCTGGCTTCGCCGCACCGCGACGTTGCTTGAAGAATTGCTCTAATTCTGATTTGGAAATCGCTCCGTCCTTGTCGGCATCAGCATTTTGCAGATGCGTCCACATGGGACCGGGGATCTCGTCTTTCGTCAGCTTGCCGTCCTTATTCTTATCTGCGTGTTCGAACACGCGGTCGGCAGACGGAGGGCCGCCCATCATTCCACCAGCCCGTCCAGCGAACGGACCACCAAAACGCGGTCCACCGGCGCCGGGGCCGCGAGGACCCATTCCGCCAAATCGCGAACCGGCGGTCCCTGGACCTCGTTGAGAAGCTCGCTGTTTGAAGTGGGCTTCCAATTCCGCTTTGGAAATCGTCCCGTCTTTGTCGGTATCGGCGGCAGACAGGTGACTCCAGGCGGCATCAGCAACTTCTTCCTTCGTCAGCTTGCCGTCCTTATTCTTGTCGACCTGTTCAAAAATCCGATCTGCTGAAGGAGGCCCACCGAAGTGTGGCCCGCCAAAGCCCGCCCCGGCAAATGCGGGACCGTGCGGTCCGTGCCCAAATGGGGAATGCCCTGCGGCAGCCCCTGGATGGTGTGGCCCGAAATGACCGGGGCCCACGGGTCCGCGATGTGCATGTTCGGCATGCTGGCCTTCGTGATCGTGATGGGCCGGCCCACTGTGATGAGCAAAGCGATGTCCGCCGTGGCCTTCGTGTCCGCGATATCCGTCATGACCGTGATGACGTGGGCCGCCGTGGTGAGCGAAGCCGTGTTCGCGATATCGTTCGTGGCTGCGGTATCCGTCGTGACCATGATGACGTGGGCCACCATGATGGGCGAAGCCGCGTCCGCCATGACCTTCGTGTCCGCGGTATCCGTCGTGACCATAATGACGTGGTCCGCCGTGATGGGCAAAGCCGTGTTCGCTGTGCCGTTCGTGACTGCGGTATTCTTCGTGCTCGTGATTGCGTGGGTCGCCATGATGAGCAAAGCCGCGTTCGCCGTGACCTTCGTGTCCCCAATGTTCTTCGTGTCCGCGATCGCTCGGGCTGCCGTGATGTGCGAAGTCCCGATGGTCACGACCTTCTGGATGGTGCTCAGCGGGATCGTCAAATCGTCGATCTCCCCGATGGCTATCGCCTTGTTCTGGTTGAGAACGGAAATCCCGGCCGGTACGATGTTCCGGCCCCTGCGGGCCACGATGTGGGCCGTCTTCACTGAAGCGACCGCCGTGAATTGCAGGTTCACGCGGTCCACGTTCATCTGGCCCGCGTTCACCACGACCGGGGCCACGTTCACCACGTGGTCCGTCCCCAGGGCGCCCTGGGCCGCCGTGTTCACCGGGACCACGAGGACCGCGTTCGCCGCGCGGCCCAGCGTCTGGACGACCCGGTCCGCCCGGTCCACGTCCACCACGGCCTGGACCACGGTTCGGTCCACGTTCACCAGCGTCTGGCTTCCGATCTTCAGTTTTCGATTCAGATTTGACGTCATCCGCCTTCGCGTCGTCTGGTTTGACAGCGTCAGTTGGCTTGCCTTCAGTCTGAACGTCGCTGGCTTTCGTCTCGGTTTTCGCGGGATCGTCAGCGGCGGATAACACTCCCTTTCCCGCCGCCATCACGGCGAATCCAAACAGCACTGGCAAAATCACGGAACGCATTGTGTAAGTCCTTTTGATCGAACCATCTTAGAGCACTTAAGTGGGGTTGCCAGCGACGACGCCAGCCAACCTTCTCCTGACATTCTATGCGACGTACCTTAAGCCAAGATGAATCGATTCAGATTTAATCGAGAAACAGAAACTCGTTGCTGTTGAGCAGCATGCGGCATGCATTTGCCAAGCCGTGCGTCTGAGCGTATTGCAACAGGAGTTTTTTCTCGGCATCCGCGGGGGCCCGATTGAGCACTAGATCGTACAACACGGTAATCTGATCCGGGAGTTGCGGAGTGGTTCGCGTCAGTCGCTCAGCCAGATGTTCTGATTGGCGGACCATCAGCTTGTTATTCAGCGTTGCCAGCGCTTGCAGAGCCGTAACACTCATGTTTCGCACCGGGGTCAGTTGCGAAGAATCCGCACAGTCCAGCGTTTCCATAAATGGGTCGGGCAACGTCCGGAACAGAAATCGGTAGACGCTACGACGGTAGTTCTCGCGACGGTCGACATCGAAACTCAGGTAATCGACTCCGGGCGTGACGTGGATCGCTGGCGTCTGTATGAACTGCTTCACCGATGGCCCGCCAAATGTCGGATCGAGTTTGCCCGAGATCTGCAAAACGGCATCCTTCACCGATTCGGCATCCAGGCGCGTTCGCGGCATCCGCCAGAGAAAGCGATTGTCGACATCGCGCTCCGCGAACTCCGGATTGTGCCGCGAGACCTGGCGGTAGGTGGCACTCGTGACGAGCAACCGGTCCAGCTGCTTAATCGATCCGGCCAGGACGGATGTGTTTCCAACAGCGTTTCCAGATTCACCATCGCGAAATGTGACGGCCAGCCAATCGAGTAACTCCGGGTGTGAGGGGAGTGATCCCATGCGTCCAAAGTCGTTAGGCGTGTCCACTAATCCCCGTCCAAACCGTCGTTGCCAGACGCGGTTGACGATCGAACGCCAGGCCAGCCCGTTTTTCGAATCGGTGAGCCAGTTCGCCAGGGCGACTCGCCGACTTCCTTCCGGTGCCAGATCTGTCACCGCGAACTCCGGAGACAGGTCCGGTACACAAGCCATCGCCCCCGGCGAGACTACGGCACCTGGACTGCGTATGTCGCCACGCTTGAGCACATTGATGACTCGCGGAGCTTTGGCTGGCGCGAAGCCGCCATCGGGTTTGAAATCACTCGAGGCACAGTAGACATATTGCACTTGTGGCAATCCCAGCAGTTGTTCTTCGGCTTGCTGCGTGAGATAGAACGCGGACAATTCGGCCCGCTGGCGATCAGTCCGTTTCGCCGGTTCGATCTTCAACATTTCTGTAATCGCACCAGGCAAGACTTCGAGACCCAGCTTCAGGGGTTGCGAGGTCACGATTTCTGTGATCGAAATCCGGGGCCGGCCAATAAGGTGCCCGCCTCCATGAATCTGGTCCAACCGGACTGTCAGAATCAAGTCGCCGCTAAGAGCCTTGGGGTCGGCAACTTCGAAGATCGCAACATGTCCCTTGCCGACTTCCGGGTAGATGCCCCAGGCTGTTCCCGGATTCCCGTCCAGAGCTCGTTCGATGCCCCAGTCCTGCTGGTTGAAATCGGCACGCGGGTTGACCAGTTTGACTGGCTTGGCTTCCGTGGGTTTATCTCGGGGAGCGACCGTGACGACAATTTCATTCAGATGCAGATTGCCGTTCCCCTGACGTCCTGGCCCCTTGTGTGGCAGACTGTCGTCAGTCAAGACTTCCAGCCGCAAAAAGGTCATTTGCGGTACGTTGATTCCCGACGTGAAAGTATAGCTGTCCTTCTCGGGCAGCGTACCACTCGCCAGCACTGAGCCGTCAGGTTGCAGCGTCAAGGTCGATCCGTGTTCGGACTTGATCGAGTCGCATTTCAGCACGCTCCAGGGTGTGACGGAACTCTTGAGTTTCGCTTCCCAGGCCACGACTTCCGCTTGAGTCGCCGGGGACAACAGATTCGCATCCAGAGCGGCGAGCCGAGCCGGAATTGCGGCCTTCAGTGCCAGCAGTTCTCCACGACGTCGAGCGGTTTGCGGATCGGGATCATAGGCCCGCTCGCCTTTGTCCACGCCTGCGAAGACGGCCTGCAGTCGATAGTATTCCGCCTGAGAAATAGGATCGAATTTGTGTTCGTGGCATCGCGCACAATGCACGGTGGAACTGACGAACGTCGACATCGCCGTGGTCACCATGTCATCGCGGTCCAGATACCGGGCGACCTGACGATCGATCGTATCATCGCGGATGTCTCGCAGGGAACTTTCATCCCACGGACCGGCTGCGAGGAAGCCCAGTGCCACGACCGCATTGGGATCTTGCGGCCAGAGCACATCACCCGCGATCTGCTCCTGAACGAACCGGGCATAAGGTTTGTCTTGATTGAACGACCGAATCAGGTAGTCGCGGTAGGGCCAGGCGTTGGGCCGGGGCCGATCCTGATCGTGCCCATGAGTTTCCGCGAAGTGGGCCAGATCCATCCAGAACCGAGCCCAACGTTCTCCATAATGGGGACTTTCCAGCAACCGCTCGACGACCCGTTCATAAGCCAGCGGGGAGTCATCCGCGAGAAATGCGGACATCTCTTGAGGTGTCGGTGGCAAGCCAATCAAATCGAAGGTGACCCGTCGCAGCAGTGTCCGCCGATCGGCTTCGGGCGACGGTCCCAGTTGCTTTGCGGGCCAGGCTGCGGCGATGAATTGATCGACCGGATTCCGCGGCCACGCACGCCAGGGTTCTGGAGTGACGGGAACTTGCGGCTTCGTCAACGGACGCAACGACCACCAATTTTCTTGAACGGGAACGTCCAACTCTTCAGAGTAAGCCGCTCCAGATTTCACCCACGCCGACAGAATTTCGATTTCATCGGCCGGCAGTTTGGATTTTTTGAACGGCATGAAGGGTTCGTCCGTGTGCGTGACGAGCTTCAGTAATCGGCTTTCTGCCGGCTTTTCCGGATCAAACACGCGTCCGGAATGACCACCTTTGAGGAACGTTTCCCGCGAGGTCAGATCCAGCCCCCCACGAGGAGATTTTCCCGTATGGCATCCTGCACACTGTTTCTGCAAGATGCGATGAGCCTGGCGAGCGAGTTCGTCTGGAGATTCAGCAGCGAGAGCAACCGCAGTACCGGTGAAATCAGCAAACGTGCTAAACCCAAAACCAACGGCAAATCCGAATGCAATTGCGAGGCGTGAGATCATGAGCGAACTGACCAGGCAGGGTGATGCGGGAGGGCGATATCAAGCGTGAGCTTGGT
>JAQGHT010000901.1 GCA_028291565.1 Planctomycetaceae bacterium
CGCCGGTGACGGACGCGATTTGGCGAAAACATCCATCATCACCACGCTCAACACGATGGTGGCCAAGCAATACCTCACACGATCCAAGCAGGGCAACATGTATTTGTTCACTCCCAGAATCACGGAGAGTGAAGTCGGAGACCGAGTGCTGGGGGATGTCGTGGACCGCGTGTTTGATGGTTCGACTTCCGCAGTGCTGCTGAAACTGCTTGATGTCAAAGACATCGATGGAGACGAACTGAAAGAGTTACGCCGTATCATCGATCGCAAGTTAAAAAGCTAGATCGTAAACCCTGAATCGGGATCGGAACGGGCGGAGAAGTCTCCAGGAGCAGTCAAAATGAATATGCTGTCGTGGATTTTTGACGCCTCGTTTTCGACGCGGCTGACCTTGGCATTGCTGCATTTTATTTGGCAGGGTTGCGCCGGCGGCGTAGTCGTCATCGTGGCTGGATGGCTGCTCCGCACCGCTGCGGCCCGAACCAGATACTCTTTGAACGTGGCTGCGATGCTAATGATGGCGGCATGCTTGCCGGTGACATTCGTTTTATCAGGCAGTCCTGACAGTGTCGCCGAGCAATCCGCACCCGTTTCGGTCGTTCATGAGATACCAGTACATCCATCGTCGCACGACGAGTTTCGTGACACGAGAATGGAACACCGACTTGCGGTTGGACCTGAAGTTGTGAGTTCGAGCGAAACACTCGTCGAACCAGATCCTGCAACGGAAGCTGGCGTCAGGGATGCCGCCGTTGGTTCAGCTCGAGTCTCTTCGGCGGGGTGGTTCCCTTCCCTCACATCAGCTCTCCCTGCCAATGCGTTTTCAACGCTGTCACGATGGATCGCCGCGCTGTATCTGACCGGTGTGACGTTGATTCTCGGACGCCTGTTGCGCGGCGTCTGGGGTGGCCATCGGCTGCGAAAGTTGGCTCGTGTCGTCGCGAATCCCGTGTTACTGGAGCTGGTTCGGAATCAGGCTCACCGACTGCGTCTCAAAGTTACGCCCGCCGTCGCCTGGTGTGACCAGATTTCCATTCCGGTTGTCGTCGGAATTGTGGCACCGATGATTCTGTTGCCGATGGCCGTTGTCAGTGGTCTTACTTCCAGTCAATTGCAAGCGCTATTGCTGCACGAGTTAGCGCATATTCGCCGCTTCGATCCGATCGTGAATTTACTCCAACGGATCATCGAAGCGGTGTTGTTCTTTCATCCCGTTGTGTGGTTCGTCAGTCGCCGCATCAGCATCGAGCGCGAGCATGCGGCCGATGACATGGTCGTGGCTGCGGGCTGGGATCGATCTCTGTACGCGGATGCGCTGGTTCGCGTGGCGGAACTCGCATCGTCCATATCCTGTCCGGATATTGCCCGCCGTGCCACAATCCTCGGAGCGACAGGGGCGAATCCATCGGAATTCAAACTACGTGTCCTGCGGTTGTTAGGGGATACGCGCCCACACAAGCTGGATCTTTCGCGCGCCGCCGTACTGGTGACATTCCTGTTCGTCGTCATGGGAGGGATGTTCACTTGGTCGCAAACGGACAAACTTGAAACGCCAGAGGTTCGCCTTGAGTCGCAAAACACATCTGTTACGCAAACGAATGTTGAACCTGCGCAAGTCGCGGCGGAGCGACCAATTCCGAAGCAATTGGAGCCATTCGACGGAACCTGGGCCGTCGAGTTGCTTGAGACGGAGTCCGCGACGTTGAAAATTGAGTACCCCCAACAGAGTTGGCGATGGACGATCAAGGGGAATGAAGTCGTTTGGGGACGAGAAGGTCAGCAGTGGAAACTGGCTATGAAGCGAGATCCGTCCACAGCTCCCAAGCAGATTGACTTCACGTTTCTCGACGGGCCGCACAAAGGAGAGGTGTGTCTCGGGATCTATGAATGGATCGGCAACTCAGGAAAGAAGTTGCGAATTCGGATGCAGGATCCCGGTGCCAAAGTGGGACGGCCGACGGATTTTGAGCTGAAGGCGGGAAGTCAGACTTCCCTGATCGCACTTCGTTCCATCGCGCCGATTGACCCGGTAAAAGAGTTGGCTTCGTTTCAGGGAACGTGGTGCTTCGACACTCTGCAGTTCCGGATTTGGCCCGAGCCGATTGGGATCGGGATTGACGGCAACGGACGACAAAGTGAGCAGCGGATGGTGGTGAAAGGGAATCAAATATCCTGGACCGACCGACAAGGCACCCCAATCACAGCCGAGTTCACGATTGACCCATTCAAGACTCCGAAGCAGATCGACTTCACGTTCCTCAGCGGTCCAAACCGGGGAGCAAAGTCTCTCGGAATCTACGAACCTCAAATGGGAAACGACGACTATCTTTGGCTCTGTATGACGAATCCTGGAACGAACGCTCCTCGGCCAATTGATGTCTCGTACTCAGGCCTGAAGCAGCAATCGATGATCGGCATGTATCAGGTCGCGCCGCCTGAGAAACCATCGAACGCGAAAGCACTCGAACGATTCCAAGGCGTCTGGACAATGGCTCTCTGCGATTCAACACTGCAGACGTTTGGGGCTCGACAACAGGAAATGTCGAACTGGCAATGGACACTCGAGGGGGATGAAATCCTGTGGAGACGTGGGGGCGATGAGTGGAAACTGAAGCTCGAAGTGGACCCGTCGAAGCGGCCGAAGGAGATCAACCTCACTTACCTGACCGGTCCATACAAAGGCAACGCGTGCCAAGGCATGTACGAATGGGGCGGCGTGGACGAGTTGAATCTCATGATCGCCATTCAGGATCCCGGTTCGAATGCCCCACGTCCGAAGAGATTCTCCATGAACAGTTCCGTGAAAACCGGGCTGATGATCCTGCAACCGAGAAAACCAAACGCACCCGAACGACAAATCGGCCAGTTCCAGGGAACCTGGACGCTCAGGAACTTCGATACCGGTAGGAACAATGACAAAAGTTCGTGGCCGCTTCCCAGTGGTAAGAGGCCTGACGCTTCCGGCAAAGGAAGCGAACTCCGGTGGATGGTGAAGGGAAATGAGATTACCTGGACCAGCCCTGCGGGTCAGGAAATCAAGGCAGCGTTTACGACCAATCCGGAGTTGCGTCCGAAACAGATCGACCTCACGTTTTTGAGTGGACCCAACAGGGGCGAGACCTGCCCCGGCATCTACCATCGCGGCGATTTGGATGAAAACATTCTGTGGCTTTGCATGGCAGACCCGGGGAAAAATACCGCCCGGCCCAAGAACTTCTCGTACCAATTCGGCGAAGGCCGTTCAGTGCTGTCACTCTACTTGTTTGAGTCATCAACGGTCGCACCGGCTGACGCAAGTCTGAAGCCATAGTAGCAGGGTCTGGCAAAAATTACTGGCACAATCAGCCGGAACGCGCTAGCGTCCGGCGTCTGATCGAAATGCGAGTAATAATTGCCACACCCAAGTGGCAAGCATGAGCTACTTCACCTGCAACTGATACTCAAGGTGTGGATTGTGGTTCCCGAGCAACTCGGCTACGTTTACGAAGGCGGGGAGCGGTGGTGTTTTCAGCACGGCCGTCTTGCCCGTCACGGCCCATTCGAAGGGGAGATTCGTCAGTGGATCAAGGGGAATCGGCAAGTCGGTGATGGCGTCCAATGTCGCCGGCAACTGGCCCTCATGCGTTGCGGTATAGTGCCGGATCGCCTCGATCACCCGCAACGATTCAACCTTACGCTTCAGCGACCAGGCAGAGACGTAGATGGGGAACGGGAATAGAGCCCCGGCTGATTTGGCTCCCGTGGCTGCATTCATCGCCTTCATTTCGGCCTGCAGCGTGACGAGCTTTTGCCATGCCTCAGGCGGGGGCAACGTCAGGATCGCCCCCATCGCCTGATCTCTGGCCAGCCGTTTTTGCACATACCATCGAATTCCGGCTTCTTCGTCGGACATCGTCGCGACTTTCTCTGCCGGGACTTTGATCATGGCTGGCAGTTCAGTGCGGGCTTGCTTGATGAATGTTGTGAAATGTGTCTTTCCGGCCGCATCCAAGCCTTCCAAAATCTGATTGAGGACAGGCAAGTCACTTTTCGGCCGGCGGACGGGTGGGACTTCCTGGGATTGTTCCAGGAGGTCGATCAGTTGGATTGCCATCTTCCGCCATTCCTTGATGTCACGGGGGCGATCCAGGTCTTTAACGGCGGGCAACATCGTCTCGAACAAACTGGCCTCAAAACTGGCCGCACGTTCGAGTTCGATCATGTTGTGCGGCAGAGTGCTCAATGCCCAATAGAGATTCGGGCTGTTGGGCTGCGAGATCAGTTCCTCGAGACGCTTGAACATAAATTGATCGATGGCGGCGGCCACCAGTTGAGTGATGAGAAACGGAGTCTGCGCGAGATGCTGGCCGTTGGCCAAACCGACCAGGATCCCTTCTCGAGCCTGATCCAGTTCTCCGCGTGTGATGTGATATCGGATCTTCGCCGACAACCCGGCTGCCAGAAACGTGCGCAGCCCCTGCACATCCGGCAGAAGAATCGCATACAGTGCCTGAGTCTCTTCAAGCGGGTATTCCCACCCAGCCTGACGGCGGAAGGCAGCACGTCTCATTTCACCGTAGAAGCGTTCGGGAAATGCGTTGTCCCATGATTTCCATTCGGGCGCGGTGAGGGGGCGTTCGTTCCACTCATGGAGAGTCGGGTAGACTTTGGTCATCCATGGCTGCTGCTCCCACGGCAGACGCAACAGAATGGGCGCGGCGTTGCCTGGCTTGCGTTCCGATTCCGTCGGAAACAGGCGGTACTTGAGCACCGGGGTCTCAACCGCCTGAGGGTAAATGGTGATCTCAATCGGCTTGGGGGCTTCCGCCCTGAGCGACTGAGCGAAGAGCACGGCGGTGAGGGCCATGATAGTGATGCGCATAAGAGATCCTGATTGAGATGGAAGGGAGATAAGACGGTCACTCCAGAAATTGTCGCGTGAGTGACCTGAGTGAGTTCACACTCGCGTCTGTGGCATCATGCTGTGCCAATGTCTGCGAATACAGAGCATCATTCGCGTTCGGTATCTGCCAGGCATCCAGCGAAATGCGGACAACCCGCCCAGTGCTCTGTACACTTGCTCTCTCGGTCGTTTGCACGACTGGTTGAGCGGCTGGCTGTGGCAGGTCGATGACTGTCGATGCCGGCGCCTGTGCGGCACGCTGCACCGCGATCTGGTCTTGGGCTCTGCCCCTGGCGATGGATTGAAGGAGGCTCACTGCAACCACGAGAGCGGCCAGTGCTGCCGTTGCGGCTTGCCAGCGGCGTGTGGTCCGTGCTCCGGCATGACGCCCGGCCGCGAATGCACATTGATAAAGCATCTGCTGTTGCTCTGCGGCCGAGACGCTGGGCGCACACGCTGCCAGGCGGGCTTCCAGGGATTGCAACAGGGGATCATTCAACGAGTGACCATTCACGATTGGCGCTCACAATCCAGTTCCAGTTTGACACGCAGCTCTTTCAGAGCCGCTTCGTAGCGACGAAAAGCCGTCGCCGTCGAAATCCCGCACAGCTGCCCCACTTCTGCGAGCGACAATTGCCCCCAGACTCGCGCCACGAGCACTTCCCGTAACTCGTCGGACAATTGCTCGACGGCAGCAAGAGTTTCCTGAAGTTCTAACCCGTCCGCCGGATTGCTTGTTGTACGGACAGATTGAACCCGGTCTTGCTCGCGTCGTTTTCGACGTTGATCGGCAAGGCGTTGTTTATCGGCCAGATTGCGACAGACTCGATACAACCACGCCACCGGGTTGTCAGGAGGCGGTTCCTGTGTCGCCAGCCGACAGAACGCCTCTTGTACAACGTCTTCGTTCGCCTCGCATCGCGAACGCACCCATAGCCGCAGGCTGGCTGCCTGATTCGCGATGAGTGTTCCAAGTTCCTTGGCATCAAGTGGCATATGTCGGCTGGCGTTGGAGAATGACGGTTTCCACAAAATAGACCTCGCCGTCCGGGATTTTTTTCATGAATTCTCATTTTTTCTGTGAATTTGGCCCTGAAAGTCAGGGAGAAATGGCAATGGTATCATTTGTCACCCAAAACGATCATGTTAGCTCCCATCGCGACCATCACAAAAAGGTTGAATCGCCGACTGTGGAACGTGCGGTCACATTTCGCGAACTGAAACCTGCCCATGGCATGCCTATGCGACTAGATTGCTTCGCGTCGGCTCAGCATGTCGGTTGACATCGAATGAATTAAGCACCATTCTACGATTCACTTCACGGACCTCGACAACTATGAAGGAGAGCCGACATGGATCGACGCACTTTTCTGCAGACCAGTGGCGTAGGACTCAGTCTCGCCGCCTTGAACCCGGGCCTTTTCGCTGCGGCTCAATCGCAACCGTTAAGAGTGGCGCTGATCGGCTGTGGCTGGTATGGCAAGGCCGATCTCCTGCGACTGATTCAAGTCGCCCCTGTTGAAGTTGTCTCGCTGTGTGATGTGGACCGCAACATGCTCGCGGATGCCGCCGACCTGGTTTCGCAGCGGCAAAAGTCCCGGAAAAAGCCTCGGACGTTTCACGACTACCGTGAACTGCTGAAAGAGACCAAGCCCGAAGTCGTGCTGATCGCCACGCCCGATCACTGGCATGCATTGACTGCGATCGCCGCGATCGAGTCTGGCGCCGACCTGTACCTGCAAAAGCCGATCAGTGTCGACGTGCTTGAAGGGCAAGCGATCCTGGGGGCGGCGCGAAAGCATGGTCGTGTCGTGCAGGTTGGAACGCAGCGACGGAGCACGCCGCATCTGATCGAGGCCCGCGATCGAATTCTCAAGGAAGGAAAGTTGGGGACCATCGGCCTGGTCGATATTTACTGTTATTACCATATGCGGACTCGCGAAAATCCGCCGGACACCATGCCGCCAGACTACCTCGATTACGACCTGTGGACGGGGCCGGCACCACTGCGGCCGTACAACTCGCTGGTGCACCCGCGCAGCTGGCGGGCTTTCATGGAATACGGCAACGGAATCGTCGGTGATATGTGCATTCACATGCTCGACATGGTCCGTTGGATGTTGGATCTCGGCTGGCCAGATCGAGTCAGCTCGTCGGGAGGGATTCTGGTCGACAAGCACAGCAAGTCGAATATCTCGGACACACAGATCGCCACTTTTGACTTTGGCAAACTGCCGGTCGTCTGGAATCACCGGACTTATGGACATGCGCCTGATCCTCAATATCCCTGGGGAGCGACGTTTTACGGCGACAAGGGGACGCTCAAGTGCAGCGTGAACGGCTATGACTTTATTCCCCTGGGCCAGGGCAATCCGATCCACAAAGATGTGGTTTACGAGCTGGAAGAATTCCCGGAGGACAAGACAGAAAAAGACCTGGAAAAGCATGTGGCGCCTGCGATCCGGGGTCACATGCGGAATTTGCTCGCGGCCCGGGAATCACGAGGCAAGCCCGTGGCCGATATCGAACAAGGACACATTTCGACCGCGAGCTGCATCCTGGCGAATCTGGCAATGGATTTGGGCCGCACGTTGGCCTGGGACGCCGCGAACAACAAAGTGCTGAATGATGACGCGGCGAACAAGCGTTTGAGCCGGCCCTATCGAACGCCGTGGGTTCACCCTGGAATATAAAACTCTAATAATCTTGTTCAAGTCGCCAAATTGAACATGACACACAGCACGGCACTGTTCTGGGATACTCCGAATGCACGTGCGATCGGCCCTGCTTAGTACTACAGCGCCGCTTGCTCAAAAAGCTCAATGATTTGTTACGTAAGGGATCGCGGAAATCCTGTGTTTTTGGCCAATCACGCGCTGTAGTATTAGATTGCTGACTGGCTAATCGAAGAACAGAAGAGTAGAAACCCAGAGTCACAGAGGACACAGAGTTACAGAGGACACAGAGAGTTTCTCCCCGCATTTTCTCTGTGATCTCTGTAACTCTGTGTTTCTATCTCTTTTCAAGCGGAAGCGCCGAATCACTATGGAAATAAATGAACTCACCTCAGTGATCATTGGTGCGGCGATCGAAGTTCATCGGCGACGGGGGCCGGGTCTGCTGGAGTCAGCCTACCGCGTTTGCCTGGCGTACGAGTTGAGGCAACGCGGATTTGATGCGATGCAAGAACCCGACGAACCGAGTCGCTACGCGCGCAATTTATAAAAAGACAACTATTCTAACATGAGACGCAGTCTCGGTTTCAGGCGGATCGCGTCGACTTCCATCGCCAGAATGCGTTGTTTTCTGTGTTTTGGTATTTACAACTATAAATAGAAAGGATTACAATTGATGCAGGCTTGTGAGATTCAGAGATCGGTACTGACGACCTGCCCTCTCTGAAAGCTACGCCGTGAAGGATTTTGTCGGTGAATTCGTGAGAATTCGCGGCGATTGTTGTCATTCGCCCGTTGGGTGCCGTCGCACTTCTGGATTATCGCCTTTTGAAGCGAGCTGCTCATCATGCCGAACACGTGCACCGAAACGAATTACCAGGCCGCGACCGCGAATCCAACCATTTTCCCGACTTCGCCCGTCTATCCTCTGCACCGGGCAGGCTGGTTACATTCCTTAAGTATCATCCTGACCCGGGCCGAAGCCGCCAGAGAAATCGGCGCGGATGCAATCTTGTTGATCCTGACGATTGCTGTCCAGGAAGATGCCCAGCAGTACCATGCTCCGCCTCGATACTTCAACGCGGAACTGCAGCGGATGCTGGGGATCCGATCACGGCTCCGGCTGGACAAGGCACGTCAGAAGGCTGTCGAAGCGGGTTGGCTGGTCTTCCTCCCCGGCCGCGATGGCGACCGGTCGGCCGCACGTTATTGGACAGTGATTCCGACTCGGCTGAATCTTGCAGACGACGTTCAGGTGGATGTGAACGCGGCGCGTGAAGAGATCAGCTCTGCCTGTGGTGACGCAGGCTGCTCGGACGGGTTGCAATCGGGACGTCAGCCCGTTCCGCAAAGCGCCACGGTGCCACATCCGAGTCTCTCGCATGTGGCGGACGAACCACAGGTCAGTACTGGGCCGATCGTGGATCAAGCGAACGTTGTTTCATGCGCGAGGGTTTGTGAGGAAAAACAGCTCAGTCACGAAGTGAATCCTCACGCGGAACCAGAAATTCGCCACGAATCAGCTGCGGATCAATCGCGGGTGGTACATGCTGCGGGCACGACACTCAACCCCGAGATTGGATTCGTAACACCAATCCTACCGAAACTCGCGGCCCTGGAATCAAAAGTCACAGACCAGGATTGGCGAATTAATCACAGTTATGACGTCGGGGACGTTCGTGGCGCCGGTCATGACATTGATTCCCGCGCCAGTCCTAAAGCACCTGTTATACGGGGAACGGTCTCGAATCCGTACATCGACCCGGCGATTCTGGCGGGTAGCACTACGAACGGTCTCGCCCTGGACCTGTACCTGGCCTATCCCAAATATTCTGCTGGTGACTTACAGCAGACCGATGCGACCAAGTCGATTCAGGCGATCCATCGTGCTTTGGGGAAGATCACCTATGCGCAACTGATCCTGCTCGTAAAGCGCTTCGCCGCGATCCAGAATCGTCCCGGGCAAGATCGGGGAAAAACGCCGCCTCTGGTCACCTGGTTCGATGAAGAGCAATGGCGAACAGTTCCCAAGGGTTAGGACTCGCACAGCAATGACTGTCGCCCTTCCGATCGATGAATCCGACAGTTATTGAACTGCCAATCCGGTCAATTGTCTTGGACATCGACTTCAGGGTTTCTTTTTCACATCGATGGTGTTCGATACAGTGCTGGAATGGCCACTCGAGTTAACCAGAGTCACACTGAAGGTCCTCGTCGGCGAATTCAGGCCAGCTCCTTTGGTTGAGAATGTGATCCCCCGTAAGAAGTTCTGGATGGCGCTGGCCGTCACATTCTGGCTGAATTGGATGCTGAAGGCCAATTGACCATTTGCGTATTTGGATGTGGTAATTGTGCCTAATGCAGTCGCCGCCGGAAAAGAAAACAGGTCGACAGTCTTTTTCGCGTTGCCGCTAGCGGTTGCGTTGACCGTCAACGATCCTCCCGCGAAATTGGAAACCGCCACGCCAGCGGTGGGCAGAAGTTTGACCGCCGGTTGCTTTTTGGTCCAGATCACGGGCGATTGCACAACGCTGGTCACTGTGATCGACAGACTTTGGACGGTCAGACCGCCATGTCCGTCATCCGCCGTGACCTGGACTAAATAAATGTTATTCTTGTCACTGTCGGATGGCGTTTCGAAGTGTGGCGCCGTCTTGAAACTTAAGACACCGTTGGGGGTGATCCCAAATTGGGACTGGTCGACTCCGCCGGTAATCGAATAGGTGACGGTTTGCGGCGGTAGATCGGGATCAGTCGCATGCACTGTGATGACGCTGGTCGTGTTTTCCGCCACACTCAACGCGCTGCTGGAAGTAAATACTGGTGGCAGATTGATTGCATTGACTTGCAGAATGATGGTCGCGGGTGCGGAATCGATGTTTCCATCATTGTCCGTGAACGTGAAGCTGTCAGG
>JAQGHT010000923.1 GCA_028291565.1 Planctomycetaceae bacterium
GTAATCTGTGTGATCCGTGGTTCAATAACGAATTGTTCGGACAGTAATTATTTCCTCGGTCCTTAGGGTCGTCCGATACTGCGGCAGTCCTCATCTGCTATGGCGCGGCACGCCGAACTGCGTGACAGTCGAAATACTGCGTTCCAATGGACTGTCACTTCGGTCGAGTTACAGAACTCGCGCCCGCGTTTCGCCACCAGCGCAGTTCATTCGATCCTCCTTCGGCGGTGGCGATGATATCGAGGCGTTTGTCGCCATCCAGGTCAGCAACAATCGGCTGGTTGGCTCGTGGCCATTTGTTTTTCAGGAGATGCTGTTTCCAGGCAGACTTGGGATCACCACTATTTTCGTACCACCCGATCTGGCCAGCGCCGCCCCAACCTGTGGCCACGACGTCCAGATCGCGATCGCCATCCAGGTCCGCGGCAATCGCTTCAAAGCCGTAGGGTAATGCGCCGATCACGTGTTTGACCCAGGTTTCGCCGTTGCCCTTCTGCCCAACGTTTTCATACCAGACCACCTGACTCGTTTCCGCCTGGTCGGGGGCGGCAAGCATTCCGAGGCCCATCACGACGTCGGCGTCCCCGTCCTGGTCCATGTCGATGGGTTCCCCGTGAACCGGCTGGGGAGACTTATCGTCGATGACGTGACGTTTCCACGGCTGATTCGGCATGCCGGTCTGTTCGTACCAGGCAGTCAGATTCGCCAGGCGGCCAGTGCTGAGAATATCGGGCTTGCCGTCTCCGTTGAAGTCGGCGACGCGGATCGTCCGAGATTCCGCGAGATCCCCATCGATCAATTCCTTCTTCCACGCTTGATTGCTGGCATCCGGGCCAGGATTCGCGAACCAGGCGATGTGGTTGCCGGCCCAGGCCGATGCCGCGACGTCCAACCGCCCATCACCATTCAAATCGACCAGGGCCACATCGTACGCCCGTTTGAGATCGGTCGTTACAACATGCCGCTTCCAGTTTTTGTCCTTGGCAGGCTGGCCGCTGTTCTCGAACCAGACGACATGACTGTCGAGATTCTTGACGACGACTACGTCTGGCAGTTTGTCACCATTGATATCCCCGATCGCATGGCGTTCAAACCAGCCGGTCTCACCCTGTTGAATGAAATGGCGTTGAAAAGCCCCCTTGCCGTCATTTTCGAACCAGTACAACGCATCGCCGCGTGTATCACAACTGGTCAGGTCCAGATCGCCGTCACCGTCCAGGTCCGCCGCTGCAACGCCAAACGCGTAGCCATATTTGTCCGCGATCAGATGCTCGCTAAACGTGATCGGCGGATCATCTGGTTTCTCATCGGCGACGGCGGTCAGTACCAGGCAGACCAGCAGAGCGAAAAAACAGCATGGCTTCATCGGCGAGAATCTCCTAACAGCGATCTTGGCAATCGTTCTCATGGCCGCCAATCATTTCTTGTACTTCAACCAGTACTCCAGAAACTCCAATTCGACTTCGAGCGCATCGGCAGTCGGGATATGCGTTGGCCTTGCCGTCATGGCCACTCGCTTCTCGTATCCCAACAAGGCATTCACGGCCACGAGATGATTCAGGGCCTGCCAATTTCTGGGCGGGTCTTCGGTGCCGCCCGAAACCAGGACAGGACGCGGAGCCATCAACGCGTGCAAATCAACAAGATCGTCTCCAGCGGCGACCATTTCTTTGTAAAGCCCTGTGCGAGGATTCGAGTCAGAAGGGACGCCCGGTTTGCGTTGTTGCTGAGGATCAAAACCCAGGTACCAGGGTTCCCAATAATTGACGTTCGCGTTCTTTTCGTCAAATACGATTCCCGGATCTGACCAGACCGCGCAGGCAAACTTATCGTAGAGGCACGAAGAGAACATGGACCACTTCCCACCATACGACAGGCCGATAATCCCAATTCGGGCGGGATCGACCTCAGGCATCTGTGCCAGAGCGGTGTGACAGTTGGCGGCAGTGTAGGCCAGCAGTGTCAGCGGCTGACGGCGTTGACGTTGCCCAGCTTCGACGAGTAACTGCCTGGTATCCAGTCCAATTTTCTCCACGGAACCGGGAGTCCCGATCGACAGAGTCACGAAGCCGCGACGCACCAATTGCAGGCCATAGTCATGGGTCCCCTTCCCCTTCGCACCCTGCCCGATGCTTGTGATCGGCTCGTAGAATGGGACGAGCACCGCGGGAAACGGCCCCGCCCCCTTCGGCTGTAACAAATACCCATCGGCCACCTGGCCTTCGGGTGAGATCTGAATATGCACGTGGTGCTGGACATACCCGTCCCGCTCTATCGTTTCCAATCGCTTCACAGAGGGCCGCTCGACCAAAGCAGGCCAAGCCCCCATCCGCTGATGCCAGAGTGCCAGCAATTCCTGCCTGCGCCGCGTCCAGTCTGCCGGAGACTTGACCAGATCCCCATTCGCGAACTTGAGTGGAGACCGATACGCACCAAACTGTCCCGAGAACTCGGCTGGGGGGTGCGAAAACTTTTCCAAGTGCCTCCACAGCTCTTTTTCGCGTTCAGCCGGCTCATCGGCAGCAAGTGGCGCGACACTGAGACAGACACTCAGCAGCAGATACAGGCAACGGACCAAGCCTTGTCGCAATGTGAACCCCAATGTTTTACCGCGTACGGTTAAGAATGAGACGTTTGATCGCGGGGATAAGTATTGAAAAACACTCATTCGTGGACGCGAACAGGATAAATCACTCATTGGCATCTCCTCGATCTCGATTTCTCGGGCGAGCATGCGGTGTGAACTGGCTGGCTTACCATCCGACCCCAAAGTTCGCGGTCAACTGCATTCCGCGCAATACTACATTCCCGCATCGTGGATTGCACTCAGCCGGAAGACTTTTTCAAATCGGTCAGCAAGCCCTCCAGATCTCTCGGCTCAATGGGTTTAACGAGGTGGTGGTCGAACCCGGCTTCCGAAGTGCGGCGACGGTCTTCTGGCTGACCCCAGCCCGTTAATGCCGTCAAGACGACGTGGTTCAATTCGGAAGCCTGCCGTACGCGACGAGCCACTTCATAGCCATCCATCCCAGGCATTCCAAGGTCAAGAAAAATCATATCCGGCCGATAATTCAGGGCCAGTTCCACGGCATCCGGTCCATTGTGAGCCACCCGAACGTCATGCCCCTGCAGGCGAAGGAGCACTGCGAGGCTGTTGGCAGCATCTGCATTGTCATCAACCACTAACAGCCGATGGCCCGCGCGCGACGCCGTAGACTGCTCGCCGCCACGCCTTGCGGGCGACTTTAACAGCTGTTCAGGAGAGAGTGGCAATCGAACGACGAACTCACTTCCCTTGCCCAGCCCCGCGCTGCGGGCTTCGATGCTG
>JAQGHT010000955.1 GCA_028291565.1 Planctomycetaceae bacterium
TGGGCGAGGCCATGAATTCGCCGCTCAGTTCTGCCTTCCAGAGTTCTTTAAACTGCATACCCTTCTCTGCCCTGGCGGGCAACTCGAACGCTTTAGCCTCGGCGTCAATGACATACATCACATTTCCCTCGATTAAGGGCGTGGTAAAGGCGGACTCGAACAGTCCCGCACAGAGGATTTCTCCATCGATCAGCCGAACCATATCGCCAGCAGGCGTGATCGCGACTTCGACGCCACCAATCTTCGTGATCTTGGGAGTGCCGTGGGTCACTCGGGCATCCGCTGCCTTCCACAGCGTCTTACCATCTTTCGCATTCACGGCCAATAGGCAGCCCCAGGATAAGATAATCTGATCGCCCAGAAAGATCGGCGACGAGCTGAAGTGCTCTTCGTCCTCGGCCGTCTCAATAATCCGGATCCACTTTCGGTTCCCCAGCAAATCATAACAGGCACACAAACCCATTGCGTTCATATAGAACACGAGTTCTCCATTGCTGGTGGGTGTCGGTGTCGACTGTTTGCTGTCGCCGCCACAACCTCGCATGAGAACTTTGGACAACTCGGCCGGAATCTCTTGACTGTCCTTGCTGAAGAGATCCTTTTTCCAGAGGGTTTTTCCGTCTGCAAGGTCCAGACAGATCAGGCTGCCCATTTCCGCCGTTAAGAAGACCTTATCTCGGACAACGATCGGCGAAGAATAGCCTCCCACGTCAACAGCGGTCTGCCAGAGAATATTCTTGTCTTTCCGCCATTCAACTGGCGGGTGGATATTCGGAAAGCGACCGTTACCATCGAATCGCCACATGACGTCAGCCGCTTCAGCCTGCTTCGACACTTCAGTCTTGGACGACTTCCGATCATTGGCATGTAGACCAGCGTGTACCGAGACGCCAAGCAGGAACAGCAGAACAAGGCGTACGAGACCACTCAATTTGGCTCTCTGTTCCCGGGAGCTTCCCAACGCCGTAGGCCTGAATAGTCTGATTGCTGCAAGTCCGCGATACATGGTGTTCCTTTCGAGTGCAGATGACGAGTATCACCGGAAGCGTGGACCGAGGCAAGAGTTCGGCTTGAGTTACCGCCCCAATCTGATATCTTCCCGGTGGCACGATTCCGCCGATCAGTAGGAGCCATTCTGCAAGGAGGCCATGTTCATGATTTCGTCTCGTATCGCAACATGCACCATTCTCAGTTGCCTGATCGCGGCACTTGTCGCCGGCGCGGATGAACCCGAAAAGCGTCAGGAGACTCAGGCTGCTTCCCCCGCATTTCTTGTCGAATTCCGTCGACTCAAAAGTGAGTACGACATTTCGATTCAGAAGCGATTTGAGAAATTCGAAATGGACTCCAGCGGGATCAAAACTACCGATGAGCGAGAAAGACTGCTCAAGTCGGTACGATCCGATTCCGAAGCGATCATTAACCCGGCGGTGCAAAAGTCATTCGAGCTGGTGCAGCCTCACGCTACCGATTCTGCTGCCGTTGAGCCACTTGTCTGGATTGCAACACGGGGCCGCACAACAGACAACGCACAGGCCGCGGCCGTTCTACTGATGGAGCACCATCTCACGAACCCCCAAACGATCGACATGGCATTCGGTTTAAGACGATCTGACTTGCCGTGGGCCGAACGCTTGCTCCGCGCCCAGATTGCCGCTCCCGACCTGCCGGAAGAACAAAAACCGAAGCAAGTCCTGGCATTGGCTCAGACTCTGCAGTCGTTAATTGAAAAAAGACCAGACGATGCTGGGAAAGTCGAAGCGGAAGCCATTCAACTCTTCACCCAGCTGGGTCGGAAATATGCGAACCAAGAGTATCGCGGTGGTATCACGTTCGGCGAGTTGGCCAAGTCTTCATTATTCGAAATCCAGAATCTGAGCGTTGGCAAGGTCGCCCCGGACATCGTCGGAGAAGATCTGGATGGCCAGGCATTCAAGCTCAGCGACTATCGAGGCAAAGTCGTGCTGCTCAGTTTTTGGGCCAGTTGGTGCGGCCCCTGTATGGCAGAGGTGCCCCATGAACGCGAACTGGTGCAGCGTCATGCGAACCGGCCGTTTGTCCTGCTCGGTGTCAACGCGGATCTCGAGAAAAGCAGCGTCACCCCCATACTTAAACAGGAACAAATTACGTGGCGGTCCTTCTGGTGCGGCGAAAAAGGCCCTTTTGGGTTAATCGCTCGAACATGGAACGTGAACGCCTGGCCGACGGTCTATCTGATCGATCACTCCGGTGTCATCCGCGCCAAAACGCTACAAGACGCGGCCCTCGAAGAATTGATTGTTGAAGCCGAAAAAGCGATGAAATAGCAACTTTTTGCACCGTAAAAAAACTATTTGTCCATTTGTCATCAAGTATCATTCACGTGTGTTTGAGCGAGAGGCGCGGGCGTCTCTCCGGCGAATTCGTACTTGTGCCTGCCGTGACAGAAGTGTGCCGTTGTCTGTCAGTTGGAAAAGATATTTTGCTACGGCGACTTACCAGGTTGACCACGGATTACACCGATATCACGGATGCAGAATCTGAACGCGGCTGCTTCTGTTTTCAAATCCGTGCTATCCGTGAAATCCGTGGTCAACGTGATGTTGGCCTCGCTCAATTCTTGATGAACCAGGTTGTTTTCCATGATTGTCCGCCGCGGGAGAAGTGCACATCTGTGGCGAAATTGGATATGTTATTTTGTTACGGCGACTTTGAAACACGTCACGCCGCCCGGGGCGCCCCAATGAAACTTCTGCCCGACCTCATTGCTGCATTTCCACCCTCTCCAAACCAGCTGCTAGACCGCATTCGCCGCGATATTGATGACGCAATGCTGCTGCATATCGCCAACGCAGATTACGGATATCAATCCCTTGAAATGTTGCCGCTACTCCGCATCATCCGCGACACTGGGGTGATTCCAATGCCAATCAATTGGCAACTGGAAGAAGTCCTCTCATTGAGTCACTGGATCAATCCAGACAAGCCCGAAGCACCTCCATTTGAACCGCGTCCCATAGGAAAGCCCGCACATCAAATTCGGCTGTTTGCTTGCGCCGTCCTGTTACGTGCGGATGCCGAGCGATTAAGCGAATATCGAGATCTCAGTAAAGACTCAACGCTGGCACTCTGTCTTGCCAGCGCGAAAGCATTAGGCCCAGATTTCAGCTCAGCCATGGCATCCTTTTTGACCTGGCAACTCATGTCCTCATACAATGAAGTCGATCCTTTATTCTCTGCCATCGGACTGCTGATTATCGCGACCCGCATGCGCACTCATGGAATCACGGAGACGTTGATTGGAAAAATCGCGGACTGGATTCTTGAATTCGAACAGGGTACCTGCAAGACGTACGCTTGGGTGTTTAGCAACCCAAGGCCCTTTGCATTCAGTCTGCAGCAAGGGTTTTGGCAATCACTGGCAGTGGAACTCAACGTCGCGGCCAACACGATTCAAGACGCCGAAGTTCGCACAAACGCCCAACTTTGCGCACTGCTCATCCAGACCGATTGGGACCTCTCAAGGCCGACGCAGGAATAACTGTCGGGCGGATTCCAGCTCGGTTTATTCACTCCCAATACCAGCCCGCGACGCAAGTTTTGAAGTTGCTCGGAATAGAGGGGAGGCGGAATTTTTGACACTGAGAATTCACGGATACGATTCTTGGAAACTGTCCATTCAACATTGTATTCATCCACAGATGGCGCAGATTACGCAGATGTTTTTAATACGACTCGTAAAGAGATTGGTTTGCGATGAGCAACGATCAAACAACAATCTTCTGTTCCTTTATTCATCTGCGAAATCTGCGTCATCTGTGGATGATAATCTGTTCGCAACTTTCTGAATCAAGGACTGCGCCGGATCGGCGTATGCTTACCCTTCGCAACCTTGCCAAGCCTTCGGCAAACATTTAGCACCGAGACGCCGCTTCTACGAGAGTGATTGGTGCAACAGTCTTAAAGGCAGACAAAATATCGAAGAACCAGCGGGCTAAGACCCACCGCTCGTCAGATTCCTTGCCCGCCTCTTAGTTATCACCCGTCACGGACAACTCGGGCGCACATTCTTGATTGAACGAAGAGGGTTGCCCGGTTGCCTCCAGAACCGACATCCACAAATCGCCATTCGGGTCCACTTGATTTCGCTCGCGAATCGCCAGCGGAATCGGCACATGAACGAACCGTCCATGCCAGCGACCGACGACCATCTCGGTGCGGCCACACATCGCGGCGTGCACGGCATTGTGAGCCAGTCGCAAGCAGTAGACACTGTCGAACGGGTTGGCGGGGACGCTGCGGATCAGGTAACTCGGGTCAATGTACTTCAGATTCAACTCGATTCCCAGATTGGCGAAGTGGGTTGAAATCGTCTGCTTGAGAAACAAGCCGATGTCCGCCAGCTTCGTATTTCCCGAGGCGTCAGTCGACTTGGGGCACTCAGCAATTAACGACTGCCCAGCCCCCTCGGCGACGACGATGACGGCATGTCCGCGCTGCTTCAGTCGATCTTGAACTGCGGGCAACAGGCCGTTCGGACCCTGCAACTGGAAACTGACCTCGGGAATCAAGACGAAATTCGCATCGTTCTTGGCCAACGCGGCATAGCAAGCAATGAAACCGGAATGCCGTCCCATCAACTTCACCAGACCAATCCCGTTCGGAGAAGAAACAGCCTCGGCATGAGCCGCCCGGATCGATTCTGTGGCCACCGAAAACGCCGTTTGAAAGCCGAAACTTTGATCGATATACATGATGTCATTGTCGATCGTTTTCGGAATGCCAACCACCGCAATCTTCCGGCCCCGTTCCGCAATCTCCTTGCTGATCGTCATGACACCGCGCAAAGTTCCATCCCCGCCGATGACGAACAACAGGTTGATTCCCAGTTGTTCGAGGCAATCGGTGATTTCGGCCGGATCCTGCTGGCCGCGCGACGTCCCGAGAATTGTCCCTCCTTCTTCGTTGATCTGCCCCACCAGATCAGGAGTCAGCTCCATCACCGGATGCCCGTAACGGGAAATGAAACCTTGATAGCCGTTGCGAAAGCCAAAGATCTTCTTGACGCCATATCGGAAGCTCAGCTCAAGAACGAGAGCCCGGATCACGTCGTTGAAACCGGGACACAGCCCACCACAGGTCACAATCCCCGCGCGGGTCTTCGACGGATCGAAGTAGATCTTCTTTCGAGGTCCAGCGGGTTCGAACCCCGGGAGTTCCGTGGCGGCCAGCCCCCGAGCAATCGCTTCTGAAGCAATGTCATCAAACAATACGCGATCCGACTCGTCGACGTTGTTGATAGACCGTTTCCGAGCGGCGAGTAACGGCCCCAAGGGTGAGTCGACCCGACAGGTGCCCAGAGTTTTTACAACGAAATCTTTTGCTTCAACCACGGTTTCGGCCCTTGATCTCAACAGACAAGCACGAAATACCTGGATCAAATCGGAACGGGCAAAGTTCATGCCAGCCAGTTCCGTCGGTTTCCCTGAGCCGATCGCAATGCACCGCCGCCCTATTTCCAGGCAACACGCACACAAAACAGGCAGCCTCTTTCGTTTTTCCACTGCTTCGTTCAAAGCTGGGGCTTACTTGGCTGTGACGAATCGGAAAAATTGCAACATTTCATGAGTCTTCGATCAAATTTTCCGCCCCGTCGATCATCTAGCTTATGTGACAGGGCGATTTCACGTGTTAACGTAGGACAGGTTTTCAACCTGTCTGAATTAATGCGAGACAAGTCGAAAACCAGTTCTGGCACGGAACGGACAGGTTGGAAACCCGTCCTACTTTGATTCACAACTCCTGCGGCCCTCGGGCTGATAGCGACGGGAACGCAAAAACAAATGCCGATACTTTGTTATCTCCTTTTTCGTCGCAATCCATTCTGGTAACATTTCCACGAGAGGCTCCTTTAATTGAGGAGCACTGTCATCAATAAAATGTGTGAATCCGCTGCGGAGTTT
>JAQGHT010000977.1 GCA_028291565.1 Planctomycetaceae bacterium
CCGAACAAACTCTGCGCGACGAACTGTCGCTCCCTTTGAAGTGGCATAGTTACGTACGCAAGACAGTGACGGAAGATCAAATTGAGCAATACTTCCAGTCACATCGTGCGCAGTTCGACGGAACAGAATTGCGTGCCAGTCAGATCTTTCTGGCCGTAGAATCAATGGCAGATCCCAAGCAGGTCGCGACAGGGTTAGCGAAATTGGGAAAAATCCGGCAGGAAATTGTCAACGGAATGCTGTTTGCCGATGCGGCGAAGAAATACTCCGACGCCCCGACCGGAGCGAAAGGTGGCGATGTCGGTCTGTTCAAATACCAGAGTCCCCTTTCCCCGCAGATGAAGAAGGTGGCATTTGGCTTGCCGAAAGGGGAACTGAGCCAACCGTTCGCCGGCGCCAAAGGTGTTCATCTTTGTGTCGTGACCGAACGGAAAGAAGGGAACTTGAGTCTAGAAGATGTTCGAACGCTTGTTCTGGAAACCTTGTCCGATGAACTGTGGGCCAAGAAAATCAAAGAGTTGAAGGCTAAGGCGAAGATTGAACGCGTGGGCAAGTGATCGGATGCAGGCGTTGGAGCGAGCGAGTACGTCGATGTGAGTGTGCATCTGCAGACGCAACGCTCAAGGCGTGACACTCTGTCGCAGACTGCCCGCATGACTACGTAATCGATATCAATTCACGTCGACGCACGTGCTTGCACTTCAGGCATGTATTATCCGTGAACAGTACGAGCGGCGTTATGCTTTCGGGTCGCTGCTGCCTTTTTCGCCGATGCCGAACGCTGAGTCGCAGGACGGGCTGCGGCCTAAAGGCAGCGATCAGATGAGATCTATTTTCCCGCGTTGCGATCGATGACTCGAAATGGCACGATTGTATATTGGCGCCGGTTTTCTTCGATCAGATGAAATGAACCGTAGGTTTGTTTGCGGTCGGGATTGTAATACTCTCCGTGAACTTCTTCATCCTGATCCATCCGTCCCCGAGCAACGACGCGTCCATCGGTGGCGATCAACAGGAGTTCCCCTTTCTTCACGTCCCAGGTACCAACTTCAGGGAGTTGTTTCTGGTCACTGAGGTGCCACTTTCGCTCCCATGTTTTTTCGGGCCCCTTGTTCTTGCGAATCTTCAGCCACCAGGTATAGCCGGACTCGCCCGCCGTCAATTGCACGTCGTTCCAGACCGTATTTGCAAAACGAGCCCGGAGCTCCACGTCAACCTTAATCAGACGCAGCCGTTCCTTCTCCGCCTTCAATTCCTGGTCGGGAGTTGGCTTCTCTTCGCGAGATTTCGCCGCTTTGGGTTTTGGCTCAGCGGCCGCATCCATCGGCGGATCCTGGGCTTGAATCAAATCTCCACACAACGCAAGGGTGCAGAGCAGACTCAGGCAGAATGTGTTTCGGCGAAGTGAAACAGACATGTGAAACACAACCTTATTCTGGAACGGCAAACGCTACACCGTGAGGGATTGCAGGGAGCTGACTTTCATGTCGCCAAAGTTGCCAAGTCTTGGGCGGCTGACCCAATACCGAACAAACCGCCCCAATCTCTCACGAGATTGGCTACAGAATTCGGCCCCAATCTCTGGCGACCTTGGCTACAGAAATCGCTGACGGCACCAAGGTTTTTGACGACCGAGGCTAGAATGGCACTCTATTCCATTCGACATCGCCAGCCATTCGCTAGATCGTACGGCAAAAAAATACACCACCGGGCAAAGCTCGGTGGCGTCTATGCCGCCCTTGAAGATTATGCGGCCATCACTGGCAATGCCGTCCGCAAAAACTATGCGGAGAAGCTGTTGCCGCAACCGCAGCTCTTCGAGACATTCGGATTGTTGAACGTGAATCCACGCTTCTCGAGGCCATCGAAGAAGTCGAGCGTCGTTCCATCGAGGTGCAAGTCGCTGCGTTTGTCGACAGCGACCTTGATCCCGTGTTGCTCTGAGAGCAATTCGTTGGATTGATCGATCTCAGTGAGTTTGACAATGCCGAGTTTATACTCGTAGCCGCTGCAGCCACCTGCAGCAACGCCGATTCGCAACACGGTTTGATCGACCGGCTCCTTTTGGTCTTCGATCACGCGTTTGAATTCCTTGGCCGCCTTTTCGGTAACAATAACTGGCATGTGACAGACTTCTCCTGTTTGATTGACCGGCCATCGCAACTGTTTGTTGTTCCGGCTTGAAACTGCTTGTTTTTAATGGGTTACGACAAAACTTGGCGGCCGCCCACCGCCACGGAAGAGGCTTTCTCGTACTTCACCCTGAATTATAGCGAGTTTTTGAGAATGACAACAAGGGGCGAGTCCGATTGAATCGGTATTCCGACAAAATGCGCGAACTTTTTCCCTTCATCAGCGGTCCAATGTTGACCACAATTCAACAACTTGAGTGGCGGCGTCGAGAAGCTTGTCGAAACCAAAAACTTGACTTCAACGTTCGCTCTGAGTAACCTCCTCACAGACGGTTTTCGCGATGCTGGAGCCAAATTGAGGCTTGCGCATCCATACACGTTGAGGAGGCGTCGAAGAAATCGTCGCACAACTTGTAGTCGCACAGGGTGAACCTGGCCTACTTCAGACTTTAGCAATTTCAGTCGTTCACAATTTCATCAGTACATCACACCGGAGGTGCCTTGGGAGATCCCATTCGTGACGAGTTGAGCGTGCAGAACAAACGAGCCATCCTGGTCTCAGTCGTTCTGCCAGACGATCCCATCCTGGAAGACGACCCGCTGGGCGAACTGAAGGGTCTCGTGAAGACCGCGGGCGTGCAAGTCGCAGGTGAGTTGATTCAAAGACGCCAAGAACCCGATCCGACATTATGCATCGGCCGGGGTAAGCTCGACGAACTCCGCAATCTGTTGGAACTCCACGATGCCGAAATTGTCATCTTCGACAATAACCTCAGTCCAGCTCAGGGACGCAACCTGGAAACCGAGCTGAAAAAGGTGATCGTTGATCGCAGCGAAATTATTTTGGATATTTTCGCTACCCACGCTCGAACCTATGAATCCCGCCTGCAGGTCGAACTGGCGCAGTTGCTCTATTCTCGGCCGCGACTGAAGCGGATGTGGTCTCACTTGTCGCGTGAGAGTGGCAGTGGCCAGAACAAGGGTACCGGTGAAAAGCAGCTGGAAACCGATAAGCGATTGGTCGATCATCGGGTGACTGACTTGAAGCGCAAGCTGGAAGTCGTCGAACATCATCGCGAACGTATGGTGGCCCAGCGGCGCAATCAAATGCAGGTGTCGCTCGTGGGATATACCAATGCCGGGAAAAGTACTTTGATGAATGCGCTCACTGGCGCCGGCGTTTATGCCGCGGATCAATTGTTCGCGACATTGGATACGCGGACCCGAGCCTGGCGTCTGCCGCAATGGGGCGATGTCTTGCTGAGTGATACTGTCGGTTTTATTCGCAATCTGCCGCATCACCTGGTGGCTTCGTTCCGATCAACGCTGGAAGAGGCTCGGCATGCCAACGTCTTACTGCACGTCGTCGATGCCAGCCATCCCTGCGCCGAAGAACAGATTCGTACTGTCAACGACGTGTTGGAACAGATTGATGTGAACGTGGATCACATGCTGTTAGTGCTCAACAAAGTGGACGCTGTAAAGGATCGTTCCCTACTGGACGTGCTGCGGGCCAGGCATCCCGATGCAATTTCAGTGAGCGCCCAAACGGGGCTGGGACTGGACCGGTTGACGCGCTATGTCGCGGATAAACTGAGTGGTGGTTACGTGGACGCGGAAGTCGAAGCGGGAATCGGCAACGGCCGGATTTATTCCTATCTGAACGCCCATGCCCAAGTGCATGATACGGCCTATGGGGAATCTCGCGTCATCTATCGTTGCCGAATTCCGCAGCGGTTCTACAGTGGTTTGAAGGATGACGACACCAACGTCACGGTGGTGCAGGCACCTGCCACGATCAACGCGAAGGTAGAGCAGGAACTCGAAGGTTAGAGCGATCGAGTAGAACAGAAACCTCACAGCAGGACGCACACCGCCTGTCCGTCATCGCGCCAGACGGACAGGAATGTCCGTCCTACAATTCACTGATACTCGGAATTCTGATCTCCCGCACTACTTCTCGCTTCAGGGTTTCGATCCGATCTCGTTGATACAAACTTCGCTCGTGGATGACTCGGATCAGCGCGACTTTGCCCTGCGATTCATATCGCGGTTCCGGCACCACGGAATAGATATGTTGCGGAGGCTGCAGAAATGCGGGTACGACCGCATGCTGCGTTGTGCGTGCGTTGAGATTCGCGAAGTAGCGTTCGATAAATCGATCGAATCCGGAGATCTTCTGGTCTGAATACTCCGCTGTGCCCAATTCTTCACGTACAGCTTCAGCAGTCTCACGAGTCGGCTGACCGTCCAGTTTTCTGCAGACGTCCCAATTCGAGGTCGTCCCATAACGGCCGTTGACGTATTTGTCTTGCGTCAGAAAATGAAACTTGTTCTGAGCAAAGTAGACTTCATATGGCACCATAAAGGTCCGCGGAACTTGAAAAACTTCGCCGGAATCTGTGACGGCTTCGAGGTGATATTGTTCATTGAGTTCTGTGTCATACCAGGCCAGCCACGGCGGCGAGAAGACGTAATGCGACAGCGCGATCACGGCGACCGACAGCCAGAATCGACGCGCTGAAAACAACTCGCCGATGAAGTTCTGATTGGCAAACGCCAATACGGCGGCCAGCGACAAATCCAGGATCATCCACTTCCAGAACAGGATACCCGTGGTCAGGCAAATCATCCCATGCAGACCGATACACGCCAGAAAAAAGACGATGCACCAACGGCGATTCAGAAGACAGACCAGGCCCGCGAGTTCCAGCAACAATGAGCCCCAGACCATCATTGGATTCCAGTCTGCGATCAAACGCGCCCAGCTTAAGGCCTCCGCCTGACTCAGGAAGCCGAACCAGCCATTGAGATAGCTGGCGATAAACAGATTGTCGAGTCGTTCGACGACTGCCCAACCAGCAATCAGCTTCCCGAAGCCGGGGATAAAATAATTCGCAGCCTGGAGGCAAATTGCCAGAAAGAACAAGTCACTCGCAGTGACCGTTGGCCAATTTTTCGGTTTCCATTGCCGGACAGCCATCCAGCCCACAAACAGCGACAAGATGTCAAACAGAACGCGTTTGTCAGTCCAGGTGCAGGACAATGGCTGATCGAACTGATGCGTGATGACGTACACCAGCATCAAGAACGGAGCCAACAACACCGGGCGCCACATGCCGCCAGCAAACAATGCCACGAGCAGGACACGTTCGGTCAGATGCAGCTGGCCGTAATACAGATTGAAGTCATAGACGCTGAACGTCCACGCGAGAGTCCCTGCCACCGCGCCGATAAACAGACGCAAAGCCTGATCCGGCGCAAAATCCGACCAGCGCAGTCGTGACCAGCCGAAATAGACGAATGATATCACAACAGCCAGGACCAGGGCCGTTGGCCAGCGGGTCACCATTTCAGCCAGGATACTGGAAGAGAAATAGGCCGATTCCGGCAGCCTGGTCGTCTTAAACAAGAGAGTTCTTGCCAGTGCGAACCCCGCCAGAAGCGAGATCGTCGATTGCCACAGCGCAATATCGGCGGGGGCGAAGCGTCGCATCAGGTTTGCGAACCACCCCGAGTCGACAGAATTCCCGAATTGCGGCAGCGTCGCCACTGGACTCAAGATGGTGGCCGTTGATTGTAGTGGCTTATTATGCAGCATGATTGGTGGTGGTGAATGACTTTGAAAGGCTGGACGTTCCAATGTTTCTTCTTCGATTTGCGCGAATCTGAATGGGACTTATGGGACCTATGCGACTTATGAATCCAGGTCCCATTGGTCTCATATGTCCCAATGGTCCCTTTTGACGCACAAGCCGGCGGCTTATGCTACGTGGGATGCAGCCATCGCTCCCACCAATCGGCCAATACGAGTGCACTGAACAGGGCATGTCCCGCATCGATCTCGTGTCGAGCATGTTGCTCGGCATGCTGCAATAACTTGTCGACGTCGAACGGCCCCTCCTGCCGGAAGCGTTGCGACGTCACCGCATCACGAAACCGGGTCGACAGTTCGCCACGCATCGCTTTTTCGATCGGAACATTGAATCCGGTTTTCTTCCGTTGCGACAAATCCGTGCCCAGTTTCTCTTTCAAATGCCGCCGCAGAATCAGCTTGTTCTGCTTCGGAAATGGCAGGCGGGCCAGTTGCGAACTGGGAAGTGTCGCACAGAATTCGACGAGTTCATGATCCAGAAACGGGACTCGGACTTCCAGCCCATGCGCCATGCTCATGCGGTCCACTTTGACCAGCATGTCGCTCGGCAGATAGAATGTCAGGTCAGCATGGAGCATCTTCTTGAGTCTCGTTGCGGCGCCTGGTGCGGAATGATAATGTCCGGCATAGACTCCGACGGGATCAGAATCGGGTTGTAGAAAATGAGGCTGGCACAGGGATGTCTTATTGCGTCCACTAAAGTGGATTCGCCATGAACCAAAATCCCGGCCCTCGGGTTCTTCTGCTCCACTGACGAACCGGGACGCGAACTGCTGAATGTTGTAACGCGAATTCGAAGCGGGTAGGGCCGAGACGACCTGCCGGACCAAGGCCCGAGACCAGCGTGGGAGCCACCGGTAAGATGACGCGAGAACCGTGGCGCTGTAGGTTGAATACCCCCCCAGCATTTCGTCGGCGCCGTCGCCCGACAAGGCAACCGTGACCTGTCCAGCGGCCGCTTTACAAAGATGGTAGACCGCCAATGAGGAGGAATCGGCAAAGGGATCGTCGTTCAGTTCGAGAAACTTCTCGACGGTGTGATCGACATCCAGCTTGACGAGCAATTCCGTGTGATCGGTGCCGATGGCCCTGGCCGTTTCGGCTGCCGCCGACCGCTCATCGAAAGTCGCGTCTTCGAATCCCGCTGAGAAAGTGCGAACTGGCTGAGTCGTCGCTCGAGCCATCTCAGCAACTACAGCGGCTGAATCGACGCCCCCTGACAAGAATCCACCCAGCGGAACATCGCTGGCCAATTGACGCCTGACGGCCTGCTGAAATTTCTCCGCGAACAGCTCTTGAGCGACTTCTGGCAGATAGCTCGTTTCGGCCATCTGCAGTCGCCAGTATTGGCGAATCTGGATCTCGCCCCGCTCGACAATCATTTCCTGGGCCGGCAAGAGTTGATGGATCTCTTCGAAACCGGTCTCGGGAGCCGGGATAAAGCCGAACGACAGGAAGGAATCCAGTCCGGACGCATTGGGACGCCGTTGAAAACCAGGGTCAGCGAGAATCGCCTTCACTTCACTGCCAAACCTCAGGATTCCACCTTGCGTCGAGTAATAGAGCGGCTTCACTCCTAGTCTGTCACGGACGAGCCACAGTCGCTGTTGTGGTTCATCCCATAAGGCGAATGCGAAGATGCCATTGAACCGCTCGACGCAAGCCGTGCCCCATTCCGCGTAGGCCGCGAGGATCACTTCGGTGTCACATTGAGTCTGAAAACGGTGGCCGAGTGTTTCCAGTTCCTGTCGCAACTCGCGGAAGTTATAGATCTCGCCATTGAAAGTCACGACCAGCTGCCGAGCGGCGTGCCGCATGGGCTGGGCGCCACCTGCGGTCGGATCCATGACGGAAAGTCGTCGATGCCCAAATGCGAGACCGGGGGTATGAAAGACACCGCGGCCATTGGGGCCACGATGCGACAGGGAATCGGTCATCCGGTCTACGACCTGTGCGTCGATCGTGATTCCACGTCGCTGATAATCAAATACCCCGGTGATGCCGCACATTACGCCGCCTTTCCGGCCGCTGCCTGTTGTTCGGCCAAATCCACGTCTCGGCTCATGGAGCCAAGTTGTTCCAGTCGCATCGCACTGATCTGGTCACACACCAGGCCCAGTCCGAAAACTTGCACTCCCAGCAACGTCAGCATCGCGGCAAATACCGGGAAGCCGGCACCGTTCAGCAGCCCGATCGTCGTGCCGTATAGCAATCCAGCCGCGATCAACAGGCCCGCACACCAGCTGAACGTGCGGAACGCGTTGAACATGATCGTGATTCGCAGGATCGTGTGCAGCGTGCGAAATCCGTCGCGCAACTGCCGCACGGAACTCGTCCCGATGCGTTCCGTGGTTTGAATCGGGTGGAACACCAGATGGTGATTGCGTTTCATGAACAGCAGCAAACTCGTGGTAGACGCCGAGAATCCATCCGGCAGCAAATCCACATATCGGACCAGCAGACAGCGACGGAAGACTCGCAGTCCGCAATTCACATCGGGAATTTTACGGCCCATCGCAGCTTCCGCAGCCAGCTTGATGATGCGTTTCCCCAGGACCCGCGTCTTCACCACATGGCTACTGGGCGTTCTCGCACCGACGACCGCATGGGCCTGTTCGGTGTGAATCCGTTCGACCATGTCGGCCAGGTCGGTCGGACTGTGCTGCCCGTCCGCATCGAACCAGGCGATCAGCTCGGTTTCGGCGCGTTGGATACCGCGCTTGAGTGATGCTCCATAACCCAGATTGGACCAGTTTTCGATGACGGTGGCGCCGTGTGCCGCTGCGATTTCCGCAGTGCGATCCTTGGATCCGTCACTGATGACAATGACCTTGGCCCCTCTGAGACGGGGTTCATCCTGCAGCGATTGCAGCGTCCGGCCGATGCCCGCTTCTTCATTATAGGCCGGGATAATCACGGTCAAATCAGCAGCGGATTGACTCGGGCGATGCAGGCTGAGAATGGTCATAAGTCACACCGCTTTGTAGGAATAGTTCTCTCGTTCCCATGCTCTGCATGGGAATGTCATCTCTCGAAGCTCTGCTTCACGACACTCAATCTGGATTCGAACTCCGATGGAAGCGGAGCTTCCGGGGATTGCGTTCCCAAGCGGAGCTTGGGAACGAGTTCACGCTGGGGGCTTCGAGTTACACACTGGGCTTCTCGGCCACGTACAAACCGTTCAGGCCATAACAGAACCGACTAAAGCGGACGTTCTCAAAACCTGCACCGGTGATAATCGATTTCATTTCACCGACGTTCAGTCCCCCTGTTTCTCCGGGCAGCATGCCACCGCGATGCTTTTCCTCGCTGTACCACCAGATCTTGTGACCGACATCTCCCAGCAGGCGATTGATCATGGTGGCGACAATCCGTCCACCCGGTTTGAGGACTCGCAAACCTTCCCGCAGCGCTGCATCCCGATAAGGGATGTGATTCAGGCAGGCCAGGTAGGTAATCGTGTCGAACGAGGCATCTGCAAAGGGCAGTTCCCGTGTGTCGGGGACAATCATCGTTCCGCCGCCAAAATCGAACACATCCACACCGACGCTATCACCGCCATAGGCGCGAGCGAGGGTATTCGTACCCGCTCCCACATCGAGCAACCGGCCTTTGATTTGCGGCAGAACGGCTCGCAACCGTTCTTCTTCCAATGAAGACCAGCCGAGTTTCTTATTCCAGTGATCGGGGAACGCGACAAAGCGAAACGGGATGCCCATCAGATCCCAGGCATGCTGGATCGGTGAGCGAGAATTTAAGAGCTGTTCCCGGCTGAATGGGAGTGCGACACTCATGACTGGTATTCCTTCATTTATACTGTTCGCGGTGACGAATGAGTTGTTTGTCAACATATACCCCCGCGTTCGAAACGTCTCATTTCTGCCCGCGTACGGTATAGCTGGACTAATTTCGACCCACCTGGGATTCCAAATTAGCGATCACTTCATGTCGTAAGGCTTCGCGCCGAGCCAAGACCTGTTTGGGATCGACTCGGATCAACACATTGGATGCATTTTGAAACAGGACGCGATCCGATCTCGCGAGAGACGGTGCAATCTCATTACGTTTCAGTAACAGGATGTCGGCGCCCAGGATGGCAGCCTGATCCACGGCGCCAGTCTGATCCACCGGCCAGATCATGCGGATGGCAGACTGATTCAAAACGTTTTTGGCTTGCACCAGAGCGGCGGGGCTGGAATAGGCTAATACGCCGAGGTCTTTATTGTTGTAGGCCACGGGAATCTGCATTTGCCGCAGGTGGAATGTGCCTCCGACGACTTCCTTCGAACCGCGCATCGTTCGCAGAGCACGAAAGGCTTCGATGTCCTGCTCGAGTTCGCCGTGTGGCTTGCCAATCAGAATCGTCACATTGTCATAGCCAAATTCGCAGAGGCGATAACTACTGCGGCAAAACGACGGAAAGAAGAACAGGACCGCCCACATTGCGGCAGCGGTCGGGACCAGTTTCCAGGAAAACGATCGAGACTGCAGGACTTTGGTCGCCGCGATTTGGAACTGTAACGTCCAACCTCGCCCCCAACCCGTTCGGCCGACTTCGCGAACCAGGGCCGCCACCATTCCCAACAGCCAGACGTCCAGGTAACGCAGGTTGCGGATCAGATCAATTTGAAATGGCAATCGCCCGTACTGTTGTGAGATCAGGACGTCTAACGTGGGGATCAGACACGTCACAATGAAATAGCCGACTGTCATCCCGACGCTGACCCGTGTCGTCAGGGAGCGGGGACGATAACGGCACAGCAAAATCAACGCGGCAATGCCAAACCAGTAGCGGGGATTGGCTGCCACGAAGAGGCCGAAATCGCGATAGAACACGAGCGGTTCCAGGTATCCCGGAGCAAATCGTTCCTTGGCAATTTCAAACGCCTGACGCGTCAACTCCGCGCTCTCGACCACGGTGCCGGAATACTTGCTGGTGTAGATTCTCACGTAGGGATACATCACACCCAGGGCCGCAACCGCTCCGACCACGCCCCAACCAACCCGCTTCAACCAATGTCCCGGGCCGCCGAAGACGAATGCTGTCAGGATCGCGCCAGTCAAGGCGGGCGAACTGACAGGATGGACATAAAACAATAAACCGGAAGCGGCCGCTGAGATCCACCAGGAGTTCGGACGATTCAAACACCGCAATGCCAGGAGGATCACCCAAGGCAATAAGGCTCCGTAAACTGTTCTGGGTAGGACCAGCATGGGCCCCCAGTTCTCGTTGGGAGGATATTGAACTTTCAAGAACCATAATCCGAGTGTCGCACAAAAGGCGAAGGCGCTCGATCGTGATGCCAGCCGAAACAGGTGATAGTAGCCAAACAAACCCGCCAGAGTACTGACGAGAACCAGGAACGCCCGGCTAGTCGCGTAATGAAAGCCCATCCAGCCGAAACATTGCACGAGTTTCACATACAACGGTGTGTACCATTGGTAGTTACGCGGATCCGAGAGCACCGAATCACGGGCGAATTCTTGCGGTGCGTCCAAGCCTGCGGCAAAGCTGTGAATATTGGCCGGATCGCCGCTCATGTGGGCCACGGGGTGTCCCGGGAAGAACACGATGACAGAGGCCAGGCTAATCAAAACGAAAGCCAGCGAACGTCCTTCATCCCAACGGACGCGGGTTCGCAATGCGGGTGCCGTTCGGTAAATCCGAATTTGCTGATAGGAAATGAACGCCAGCAACGCACACGAAATCGCGGCAATGGCCCATGTGTAAAACGTGCTGCGTGACGCGTATTTTTCCACGCGCAGGACAACTTCATTTCCGAGAGCGACGAACGTTTCCCGGTCGATAACGAACCGGCAGTCGCCGTTGCTCCGCCACAAGACGCCGCGCGCATTGAGGCTCAACGAGTTTTCTGACATCAAAGGTGGAGCGAGTGGTTCGCCCGTCTTATGATCCGCCAGCCAGGCTCTAGGTGGTTCTCCATCCCAACGCAGGCGATATTTGGGGAGCCCAGTTCGAAATTGTCCGCAAATACTGTCGGGCTGGCGGGAGAGTTCCGCTTCAGAGAGGGGAACATCAACCAGGATAATGTGTTGCAGCGAACGAAATTCGACGGCAGCCAGTCCCGCGCACGCCAGACTGGCAACGCCTAACAGAACAGCCAGCCAGCGGAAACGGCCGGGAAGAATTGATTGGCGAGTCGCGTCAGGCATGTGGATCATCCGTGAAAACGCAGCCTCATCTTCCTGATGAGGCTTTTCTAACGCCAGGTCTACGGCATTGGCTTTGTGAGTCGAACTGATTCAAACCGCTGAAAAAGCAGAGTTTCTGGCAAACCAACGGCCTGCGCAGACCACTTCAGCTTCGGCTTCACAGAGTATAGTGGGCCGGAAGAATCCTGCAAACAGCAAATTGACGGCAACCGTTCGTAGCATAAGCCGCTGGCTTGTGCGTCAATCGGGATCGATTTGATAAATGGGTTTGACGACGAATGAGACTTATGGGACGAATGAGACAAATGGGACATGTATTCATAAGTGCCATAAGTCCTATTCGTCCCATTCAGATTCGACCCCGTCCGATTCCTGCGATTTCACAACGAAACACTAGATATCCCAATCAGAGGCTGCCCCTATCGGTTCCCAGTGCGTTTCAATTCCAGCTGAATCAGTTGGCGAGGTTCGCCTTGAGCGGCAGTGGGGCAACTTTTACAACCACCACCACCACAACTGCTGGGGGCCTGAGCATTGTTCCAATGCTTCCAGATTCGAAAGCCCAGCTGCAACGCGGCACCTGCGACACACACGATTGCCAGCACCATTTGCCATGAATTGTCCATGATTCGTACTCTCATAAGTCGTTCTCTGCGAGAACGTTGCGAGTTACGGAGAGACTCGCCTACAGGGGTCAAGCACCGCAGCGGAGCGTTGATTCGGATGATTCATCAACGCCTACAAACTACGCCATCAACCAAGTTCCAACCTGGTAGCAGATCAACGCTCCCAGGTAAGCCAGGACTGTCATATAGACGAATGTAAAAGCGGCCCAGCCCCAACTGTTCGTTTCCCGGCGAATTACCAGCAGCGTGGAAACACATTGCGCACAAAGTGCGAAAAAGACCATGATCGAGACTGCGACCGGAAGCGTGAAAACCGGACTGCCATCGGGCCAGGTCGAGTGTTGGAGTTCGTCCTTCAGTTGGGAACTTTCCTCTTTCACTTCGCTACCCAGACTATAGATTGTTCCCAGTGTCGAGATGATGACCTCTCGTGCGGGGAATGACGCAATGACGCCTACGCCGATCTTCCAATCCCATCCCAGTGGTCGAACGAGTGGCTCGACTGCGTGACCAAAGCGGCCCAGGTAACTCTGTTCCAGTAAAGCGCTATTGAGCACGTTCTGTTGTTCGGCCAGCGTTTCGATTTCACGATGACGTGGATCATCCGCACCTTCCAGTTCGGCTTCGAGTGTCTCAATCTTGGACTGAAGGTGATCAGCGGGCTGATGGTCGCCAGGAAAGTAGCAGGCGGCCCAGATCAGAACACTCATCGTCAAAATCAGGGTTCCCGCCCGGGTGACGAATGACATCGCCCGATCGTAGACTCGACTGAATACAATCCAGGCGGAAGGCCATTTATAGCCAGGCAACTCCATCACAAACGGAGGCGTTTCGCCTTTGAAGAGGGTCTTTTTCAAGATCCAGGCGACGGGAATCGCGACGAACGCACCCAAAAATGTCATGCCCAGCAGCGTCAAGGCGTGCAAGGACAAGAATCCCCAGAGCCAAGTCTTTTCAGGAACAAACGCCGTCACCATCAAGACATAAACAGGCAGCCGCGCCGAACAACTCATCAAGGGCGCCACGAGAATGGTGACCATTCTGTCCCGTCGATTCTCGATGACACGAGTCGCCATGATTCCCGGAACGGCACACGCAAAGCTGGACATCAACGGGACGAACGACTTCCCACTTAAGCCGACTTTGGTCATCAGCTTGTCCATCAGAAAGGCGGCCCGCGCCATATAGCCACAGTCCTCCAGGAGTGCGATAAACAGAAACAGGAGCACAATCTGAGGGAGGAAGACGAGTACTCCAACAGTTCCGCCGATCACTCCGTCTACAATCAGGCTGCGAAACGGACCGGGTGACATCCAGGATATGATGATGCCCGAAAGCCATTCTTGTCCTGCTTCGATGACGTACTTGAAAGGCTCCGCGCCGCTGCTGATCGCCTGAAACACCAGCAGCATGACGAATGCGAAGACGATGAAACCGACATAGCGATGGGTCAGCCATTTATCGATGCGATCACTCAGATTCGCTGGCCGGGTCGCAGGCTGTTCCACCAGGTTTTTGAGGGTCTCCCGAGCCCAGGCGTAGCGGGTCCGCGCTTCGATCATCGGAACCTTGCAACCCTGTGCCGCCAGTCGTTCACGGGCCTGTTGCAGGTACTGAAACAATTCGTGAGCGTGGCTGCCGCCGAAATGCGATTCCAACCAGCCGCCGACATCGAGCAACAGGCGTTCGATCAGATAGGGTGGCGTATTCGGATGGCCCCAATGGGCCAACTTTTCCGCCAATTGTTGAGATTCGATCGCAAAAGCAGCCGGAAACAACGGCGGTCTGGAGCGTACTCCCATCGCCAGAGCCCGTTCGACCGCTGCCCGGATATCATCGATTCCAGATTTACGATGTGCCGAGCACTTCACGACTGGAAGGCCCAGACGGGCTTCAAGTCCTGCCACATCTATCTTCTGGCCCCGGCTTTCCGCAACGTCGAACATGTTCAAAACGAGTATTGTGGGCAGTCCAATGTCGAGAATCTGACTGGCCAGATACAGATTTCGTTCCAGATTGGAGGCATCGACGATGCAGATCACGGCGTCGGGCAAGCCGACTTCGTCCTGTTTTCCCAACAGGACATTGACAGAAACCATCTCGTCCAGAGAGCGCGGTGCCAAGCTGTAAGTGCCGGGCAAGTCGATCAGATCGACCGATTGTTCGCCCCATTGGACCCGGCCGATTTTCTTTTCGACGGTGACGCCAGGGAAATTACCGACCCGTGATTGCAATCCCGAGAGCGCATTGAAGAGTGTGCTCTTGCCGGTGTTTGGATTGCCAATCAATGCGATCTTGAGGGGCGGCGGCATGGAGTCTCGATGCTTGGCAAATGGGGCGGATCAAGGCGGGAGGCTAGGCAAACATCTCAATTTCAACACGGCGGGCTTCGTTGATTCGCAGCGACAGTCGATAACCGCGGATTTCAAATTCGACGGGGTCACCCAGCGGAGCCACGGATTTGGTCTGAATCATTTCGCCTTCGGTCAGTCCCATTTCCATCAACCGAATTGAAATCGCGTCTTCGCCGTGGATTTCCGAGATCCGGGCCGACTTGCCGACGGGCAATGTATCCAAGGTTGTCATGTGTTCCACAAGCCCTTCAGCCGATGCAGAATTCAGAATTGGCGGAACACGCCCCTCGACCTGCTAACCAATTTCAGCCCTGCCGAACAGTTTCAAACCGTGACTGCTCCGGTCTTTGTCAACTCGACGAAGACTTGAGTCTCCGAATCGACTCGAACACTCATTCGGTGGCCATTCAATGCGAGAATACACGGACTTCCCGGTTGAATCATGCGAATCGTCGTTCCCTGTCGCAGCCCCATTTCGGCGAGCCGAGTCACGAAATCTGCCCTTCCGTCGATCCAGGCAATTTGCCCCATTTCGCCGGCTTGCAGGCAGTCGAGCGGTATCGTGTCCAAGGAGTCACCCCTTCTTACGAGACTTTTTGAGGTCAAGTGTCGAATTCGAGTTGTCTTGCAGGTTCGTCCCGAAATGACATTGAGACTGAATCTCAACTAGCCCAATTCTACACCGGACAGGGACCAAGAGCAACCATAAAGATTCTCTTTGGTCATTTTGTAATCGCGACGAGAGTTGCCATCTCGTGGCAAATCTCCTCTAAGAATCCTTCGCCAGCTCCGTTATTAAGGTGCCGGGCAACGCGACAGTCGACCGCGAGACTCGGCAAACACGACTTCAATGCCGAGATTTCTGCGATCAATTCAACATGTCTGCATGCATTGTCGCCCGGATCCAACGGCCTGAAGTAAAGAGACTGAGGCCTCATGTCTGTTCCTTTTTCCGATTCGATTTTGAATTCGCTGGCACCAGCGCCGGCCCGTACGGATGGATCTGCCGGAGTGATCGACCATGCGAATTGGGTGACGTCGACTTTGGATCGGCACGGAGGAGAATTGACTCGGTACGCCCAGCGATTCCTGAACGATCCCAGCCGAGCCCAAGATGTGGTTCAAGAAACATTTCTGCGGCTCTGTCAACAGCGACAGAGCGATCTCAATGGCCGCTTGATTCCCTGGCTATTTACCGTATGCCGGAATGTCGCGCTCGATGTACGCCGCAAGGAGCAAAAAATGTCAACTTTGGTAGATGAAGCGGTCGGGTCGGTGACTGCGACTCAGGCCCCACCTTCAGAACAAGTCGAACAGGCGGAACTGGCAGGACAAGTTCTGCAGATGCTGAACCGGCTGCCTGACAATCAGCAGGAAGTCATTCGGCTGAAATTTCAACAGGGAATGTCCTACAAGGAAATTAGCGGCGTCACAGGTCTCACCGTGACGAATGTCGGATTTCTGATTCACACAGGGCTTAAAAAGCTCCGTGAATGGGCCAAAGTCGCTTAGCTCGCTGTTCTTAGCGAGCGTTGGGCGTGAGCCTAATGGTTTCAACGACTTGGTCAGTGCTCATCAAATGGGGTCGAAAAAAGAACCCCGAACCGGACGCCAGCGCGTGCCGGCTGATTGCGCCAGCAACTTTCGCGAGACGAAAAACCATCCGGCTGATGCCAGACGCTCGCCAGAGACACCCAAATATCAAATTATTGATTCCCTCTGCAGGGATTCGAATTGGAGTTTATCATGTCCGAATTTTTTCCTGAAACTCTCGATCCCGAAAAACTCGATGCTGACGATCCCGGCCTGACGGCGTTTGCTCTTGGAGAACTTGAGGGATCCGATGCCGAGCGCTATGCG
>JAQGHT010000999.1 GCA_028291565.1 Planctomycetaceae bacterium
GTCCGATTGAAACTCCGCCACCGCCCGTCACTGACCAATTCCAATGACAGCAGGAGCCCGATCGCCGCGGCCATCGCATAACCCGGTCGTCGGAATATGCGACGCGTCCACTTCCGTAATCGGCCGTCCGGACGCGCCGCGATCGCTTCACCAGCCAACCAGCAATGTATGTCAGCCGCCAGTGCCGCTGCGCTGACATAGCGACGCTGGGGTTCCTTATGTAGGCACTTCAGGCAGATGGTCTCCAGATCACGGGAAATCTGTTGGTTCAATCGAGACGGAGGAACGGGGGCTTGCGAAATGAGCTGTCGCACCGTTTCCGCTGCTGTTTCCCCTTTGAAAGGCGGACGGCCTGTCAGCAGTTCGTATAGAATCGCCCCCAAAGCGTAGATATCGACGGATGGCCCCAACTTGAAGGGTTTCGCTTCAGCTTGCTCGGGAGCCATATAGCCAGGGGTTCCCACCGCGGCTCCGATCCAAGTGAGCCCGCTGTCATCGTCAAGCCGCCGGGCCAGACCAAAGTCACTAATCTTAGGTGTGCCATCAGCTGTGAGAAGAATATTGGCCGGTTTCAAATCCCGATGTACGATCTGACTCTGATGTGCGGCTTCGACTGCCGTCGCGAGCGTCGCCAACAAGCAGCACGCCTCGCGAGGCGGCAAAGGCATGTCCGCCAATTTTTGAGCCAGGTTCCCTCCCTCGACAAATTCCATCGTGAAATAAAGTTGGCCATCGCGTTCGCCCATGTCATAGATCTGGACGATGTTTGGATGCTTGAGACTTGCAACGGCTTCTGCTTCTCGCAAGAAACGGTCACAATACTTCTCTGTCGCGTTGACGCCTGCCAGCAGCATCTTCACGGCAACTTCACGATTGAGACGCACGTGGCGGGCCTTGTAGATGATGCCCATGCCGCCGCGGCCGAGAACCTGCTGAATCTCATAGCCTGGAATCGTTGGCAAATGAACGGCTGCCCGCAAGAATGTCGAGGTTCGGACGAGCGATTTCGATTCTGGAAGCGGAAACATGGCATCCAGGCGAGCATCGCAGGCACGCAGCCATTCCCAACGCTCTTGAACTTGCGTTAGTAACTCAGGGCAATCGACGCACTCCTCTTCGACAGTACGACCCGATTCCATGAGTTTTTCGAGCAGATCCTGAACGCGTGGATCGACGGGCATCGGTTCTCTTTCCGAAAGGACGAGATGGACTTTTATTTCTTAGGGTTTTGAGGGCTCAGATCATTCAACGCTTCGGCGAGAATCAGCCGGGCTCGATTTAAGCGTCGATGCACGGTCTTCGGCGAGATGTTCAACAATTTCGCCGTCTCTACCTGCGTTAGTCCTTGTAAGCGCATCAGATCGAAGACTTCACGTTCATCATCGGGCAGATTGTCAATCTCCTCCAGCATTCGACGGCCGTCCGGAGTGATCGCGGAATCATGACTTTCCGGCACCGCCATAAATTTGCCGCGCAGTTCGACGGTGGGGGGCTGGTGGTCAAGTCGACGCGCGAAATCATTCAACTGCCATCGCATATGCTGATTGGCCAAGGCGTAGAACTGTCGCACGCTTTGCGGTCGAATAGACCGCATGGCCTTCAACAATCCTTCCACAACTCCACCCAGCAGTTCATCCGCCTCTAAGTTTGCTGGAGGTCGAGTCAAACGTGGATAACTACCGTGCAGAAGGTGCGAGCAGAGAATGAACAATCGACTCGAAGCCCGGTCCAACAGTGCCCTCACAATCGGCTCGGCTGGCTCATCCGCGGCAAGGGCATTCAGGTGCCGCTGCACGGCTGCTGTAGTAGGTTCTTCGCTCACGATGCATAAACCTCTGCTGTAAGGAACGCGCTCGCGAATTTTATCGCGTCGGGTGTCCCCTCGCTACTCTTAGTATAGAAAGCGGATTCGAGCTGTATCGTTCGAAATGATGGCGTCGTCAGATCATCGCGACTTGAACTTGCCGAGAAGGTGTGCTCACTCGTGACTTATTCGTTCATTTTTGAATTCATTGATTTTTGTCATTTACATGACAGATTTTTCGCCACGGATTACCTACCGTCAATAAAACCGACCGACAAATCTCTTCCTTCAAAGGCTCGGACTGGTCGTCGCGCGAGTGATTTCATCATGAGTCTGTAAGCTTGTGCCAGGGCTTCGCGGTTGTGCCGGAGCTTTGGCGGAGGTTCGGCATATTCCTGCACGGCTTCTCTGATGAGTCCGGGCTGAAAGACCAGCGGGAAAGTAATAGCACATCCAACAAAAGTGGATTTCAGCCAACCTTGTTGAAATTGGGATCATCAAAACCTATTTCGCTCAATCTGTTCTCGAGATTAAAGGCTATCGCAACATGCAAGTTCGTACAATCATTGGCTTTTCTTTGGTGATCTGCGCAATCGCGACCATTGGAGTCGGGCAATTGCCTCAGCGTCGCGTGCAGGCCCAAGAGAAATCGACACCGGCAATGACGAAGTCGTGGGTTGAATTCACCGACGATGGCAAGGCGAAGCAGCCGGTTGGTTACCGCAAATGGGTATTTATTGGCACCCCTGTCACGCCGAACGACTTAAACGACGGCGAAGCAAGCTTTCCAGAATTTCACAATGTGTACATGGACCCAGAGAGCTTTGCTCATTTTGAGAAAACCGGCGAGTATCGAGATGGCACAGTCCTCGTTAAGGAACTGACATCCGTTGGCGCCAAGAAGGCGTCGAGTGGAAATGGATACTTTCAAGGTGAATTCACAGGCTTGGAAATCTCGGTCAAGGACAGCAAGCGTTTTATCAAAGAGCCGGGTGGGTGGGCCTATTTCAGCTTCGGCCACAAGTACCCGCTCAAGACCGTCGTCGCAAAAAATGATGTTGCATCGTGCAATAGCTGCCACGAAACAAACGCGAAGAGTTTCGTCTTCTCGGATTTTTACCCTGTCCTGAGGGCGTCCTTAAAGCCGTCGAAAAAGTAAAAGGAATAGCATTTTCTGCGATGTTCTAGAGCGTTCCTCTTACGTCTTCCGATGAGACGCACGGATTTTTCAAGGAATAATTACCTTTTGCGGATCGCCCCAAAGTAGACGCTCGATCAACTTCGATGCGCTCAACGCGGCGGTGTTTTCTATTCCCGCGGTTCTCTACATCAAGGAGTAGCCCATGACCATTTCCTGCAACCCGAAACGATTTGCTTTAGTTTGGTCACGCTTCGTTGAATGCATCACGCTGATGCTCTTCGCGGTCATTTGCAATATACTCTCGATCCCTCAAGCGTGCAGTCAGGACAACGTGACCACGTCGTTTTCGAAATATGTTGACAACAAGGGAAACATTTCTCTGCCTGACGATTTCGAAACATCTTTCGTTCATCTTGGATCGATCGCCGTTGCCTCAAAGAAAGGAGTTTCTGCCGATCAACTGCACGTCACCTATACTCGGCTTGACGACTTGAAGGCATTTCAGAGGGACGGTAAATTTCCGGACGGCGCCATTCTCGTGAAGGATGTGCGAGCCACCAAAGGTGAGGAGCTGACGACGGGAGATGTCCGGTATGCGGCAGAGGTAAAAGTGCGGTTCGTCATGGTGAAAGATGTCCAAGGGAGATTCAAGAATAGCGAACTCTGGGGCGATGGCTGGGGATGGGCACTTTTTAAAGGAGATGACCGAAAAACGCAGGTCGCTGTGAACTATCGGACCGAATGTCGGACTTGTCACGTACCAGTCAAGAAGCAGGATTGGATTTACACGCAATGTTATCCGCTCCTGAGTGAGAAATCCGTAAAGCCCAAAAAAGACGGGGCGTCCCTGGAAACGGAGCCGAAACCGGATTTGGCCGCCAGGTTTCCTCAATGGAAGAATGCATTGCAGCTGAAGGGAAATGCAGACAATGGCAGGAAATACTTCGAATCAAAAACGCTGAATACTTCGCTGACGTGCGCCTCGTGTCATAGCTTTGAGTCCCGCGACACTATGCGCGTCGACGGCGACGGACTCATGCGCGCCGGATTTCCCATTTACGCGGCGGCCCATCGGACGAACATCAAGCGGTCGGGAACAAACTTGGCAGCGCTTGGCGCGAATGTTTGTGTCGTCCATTTTATGAAAGCTCCAGAGCCAGGAATGACCTCGCAGGAACTCGCCGACATGGATCGCTTTCTTCATTCAGGTGGTGATGCTCAACATGAGACGGCTCAGAACGTGGACTATGCACATCTGAAATGGACGATTCCTGAAACACTGACTGGCGGCGATGCTAAAAAAGGAGCGTCACTCGTTCTGCGGTCTTGCATTGCATGCCACGCAGTGGGAGATCAACCTGCCAAGCTGGTCGAAGCCGGTGGCGTCTTGGAAGAGGGATCGCACAAAACATCCAGTCTCAAACATTTGGCGCTTCGAATTCGCAACCCCGAATTTAAAATCAACGATGAGATGCCGGGGTACAGCGACCTTAGATTATCGAATACAGAATTGATTGATATCCTGGCGTGGCTGACGACAAAATGACCACACCATGATCGTTTGATGCAAGGGCCATGATGCAGATCTTGACAGTCCTGTCCGAGCCTTTTATTTCCGCGTGTGCGAACCTTCCTTCGGTGATTCGCAAGACATACAAGAGCAAAGAACTGATTTTTCTCGAACGTCCGGCAGAAAGAACTATCGTCATTAAGAGAGGATATGTTCGACTCCTCTATGTTCAGGCCGACGGACGTCAGTGGACGCGTATGATACTGGGCCAAGGCGCATTGCTGGGGGACTTGCCGTTTCGGCCCGGCTCTTTCCTTTCGGAAGAACACGCGATTTCAAACGGGCCAAGTTGCTTGTTAGAGATCAAGCGCGATGAGCTTGAAAACCACGCGAGAATGGATCCAGCCTTTCAGTTGCTGCTGCTAAAAACCCTCTCGGCGCAACTGCAATTTGTCGATCGCCGCATGCAATGGCAATTGATGTTTCCCTTACGAACGCGAATTGCCAAGGCTCTGGTGGACCTTGCGTGCTTCGCAGGTGGGCATTGCGGTCACGGCCACTTGGTCGATGTGCGGATGACTCAAGAAGAATTCTCCGAATTGGTGGTGGGTGCTCGGCCCGTGGTATCCGAAATACTCAAGGAGTTCAAAGCAGCAGGAATGATAGACTATACCCGCTCTCATCTGTGCCTATTGAACCTGAATGAGTTGACTGCCGTTGCAGGAGCAATCAGAAAATGAACTGCACCGGACAAAATGTTCGCGAAGTTGGCCACTTTAAGATTGCAAACGGATCATGATTCTACCCCAGTGCCGCAAGACGCTCCCAACGGCCTGCAATGTCACGTATTGTAAACTCACGTTCAGATTCAGCCGAATATTCCGACAATCAAGCGTTCTCGCTTTGCATCGAGGTGCATTCATGCATTTTACTCGATTCATTGTCGCAACCATTTGTGTTGCCTTTCTAGGCGGCTGCACAACGGCGCGGTTGCGTCAACGAACCATTAGCTTGGGAGGGAGCTTGCCGGAATTACAGTACCAGCAAGTTCTCTCGAATCTCGCTCTGTTCTCGACCAATCTCGATGCGCTTCCGTGGCACGTCAACGTGCGAGAAGGCACTACGCAAATCACCGACTCGGCAACTGCTGGGGCGCTCGTCGATTTAGGCCCTCCCGCCGTAACACAACCGCAGATCTTTGGATCGAGAACCGCCGTAGCCCAGTGGGGAATGTCACCGGTGATCGACGTGACCGAGTTGCAGTTGCTCCGAGTTGCATATCGTCGCGCCTTCGGGATTCAAGAAATGCCATCCTCTGAGTTGCTCGACGATTTGGCTCATGAATTGAAAGAGCAGTTCGCGTCCAATGCCGACCTTCGAAATGAGTCAGAGGTGTTCTTTGAAACCGAAAGCCGTGTCAACGCGGAATCCCGGCCCGTCGATGCACGCGCCGCGACAACAAATGACTCGGAGTTCGTGACATTGCCCCCCGATACGCGCAGGCACCTTTCACCGTTAGCCAAGAATGTTCGGCGGAAACTCGAGATGATTCAGCGTGACTTCGATCGAATTCAACCCGGTTGGTTCAGCTCCGGACATCGGCGAGACGTTCCGAGAACTGCTTGCTATGTTGGTAAATGCGGCGATCGCTACGTCTGGGTCGAATCCGATGGACGACAGGCACTTACAGAGTTTACTTTAGTCATCCTCAAGCTCTCGACAATTATCAAGGAAACACAGACGCTCGTGAGTCCCGGAACTGTGAAGTTTTCTCCCGGCGACCACGGGGGGTGACCGAAACAGCGCTGATTGTTTCTTTTGGGGCAGCGTGGCAGGAAACCTGCGTCCACTGACAGCTCACAACAGATTCCGGTCGGCGATTGTCAGAAGCACGCTCGTAAAAATTGCCGCCTCGCACGCGTTTCACCACTGTCTCGTCACCGGATATTGTCGTTTTGCATTGTAGGGTTGAGTTGAAATGGAAACTGACGCACCGGCCACACTCTACCCGTCGATGGCGGAGTCTGCTCTCAATAAAAAGCGTCGTCGTCGAATTCGAAATTCATTCGATCAGAAAGGATTCAGATTCCGCCAAGAGTCACGTTTACAGGAACGATGCGGCCTTACTTGATCCCACACCGAGGAATCGAACCTCGCTCGACTGTTTTAAAGGCAGTCATGCGTCATACACGCCCGCAGGGGATCTTTCATTCAGGACTATCGTGGCCCGCCTTAATCCTCGCTGTCGGTCGGTGGCGGACTTTGATTCCGCTGCCTGGACTCGAACCAGGACCTGAACCTTCGGAGGGGCCAATTCAATTCACTACACCATCGGGACGAATTGACTCCACAAGAGCCGACGACTGGATTCGCACCAGCATGATTCCCCCCCAAAAAAAATACGAATAGGGGCAAGGCGGACGCCTTTCTCAGTCGAGCCATGTCGGCAATCAGCACGAGCGTGAGGATTCGAACCCCATCCAGCAGTTTTGGAGGCTGCCTGCTCTCCCAGGAGCATCACTCGTGTAATGCCGCCGGGCCATTGAGACCTGACGGCGAGCTTCATTCATCCAACGGCACAGTCCAGTACGCTTCGCTCATGAACTTGGACCAGCATTCAACCCGCGCGTCGTGCCGAGCATAGAGCGGTCGCCAAGTTGGCCGAACCGGCATCTTCCGCAACGGCATGTGCGCTTCAGTCGGTGTCCGGTCGGCCTTTCGCATGTTGCACTTCAGGCAGGCCAGGACACAGTTCTCCCAGGTGCTGGTTCCACCTCGTGATCGCGGTTGAACATGGTCGATCGTCAGGTCTTCGCTCCCCGGCTGTCCGCCGCAGTATTGGCAAGTGTGATGGTCGCGTTTATGGATATTTCTTCGGCTGAATGTGACGGCGTTCGTGGGAAGGCGGTCATACTCGGTCAGCGTGATCACCTCGGGCACGCGCAGTCGGAACTTTACCGCTTGAACGAACGGCTCATCGTCTTGCGGGATCAGTTTCGCCCAGTCGGCCCATGTGTACTGCTGAAGGTCCGTGGGTTCGACAATCCGTGCCCGATCTGCCGCCACCAGCGTCAGCGAGCGAGCTACCAAAGCCACGCCCACTGGCTGCCAGATTCGGTTCAGCACCAGCGTCGGTCGAGTCAGAGTCGCTACCACGATCTTCTCCTTTAACAAAAGGGGTGTTCGAACGGGATCGAACCGTCACCTTCGGCTTCACAGGCCGACATGCAGAAACCACTACACTACGAACACCATGCATTCTCGGACCATCAACCGGAGTGAAGCGCCCCCAAGGCAGGTTCGCGCAGGGCGATAGTCCCTTTGTCGAAGACTATCGCGGCCCGCCTTCATTCTTCCTATTGGTCAGCGGGGAACCTTGCTTTTTCCGTTTCACCATCCCAGAGCGGAAGGAGTGGGAGTTGAACCCACAAGGGGCTTTCGCCCCCATCCGGCTTCCAACCGGAGCCCGGCGCCAATCGGGTGGCCCTTCCGTTGTTTCATCAATGCCTCGACCAGGACTTGAACCCGGAACATCCCGTTAGAATCGCGAGATGATTTCCATTTCACCACCGAGGCCGCAGTGTGCGACTTGTCATCAAGCGGAAGGCAAGGGATTCGAACCCTCACGACCAATTGGCCGCACGGTTTAGCAAACCGGCCCGGCAACGCCATATCCGGCTACCTTCCATAAGTCGGCCTGTGGCGGATCAACAATACCGATCAGTGGCCCCATCGGGAGTCGAACCCGAATTGCCAGTCTGCCGAGCTGGCGTCGTACCGTTTGACCATGAGCCCATTTCGTCGCTGTCATTGGACCGCCGGGGAATTGAACCCCGATCTTCTGGTTGCGACCCAGATGTCATGCCGTTGGACCAGCAGCCCGTTATCGTTACTTGCACTCGCCTTCATCCGCCTTTCGGTCGGCGACCTCAGTTGAAAGGTCCGCCCGGGAATTGAACCCGGTCTTCCGCCTTACCAAAGCGGTGTGCTCCCGGAACACCTACAGACCATGACATTAATTGACCCCGGATGGAGTTGAACCATCGTCGCCAGCACGTCGGACTGGTGTCGTACCGTTGGACCACGGGATCGGAGTGACCGAGGTGGGAGTCGAACCCACGTTGTTCGTACTACCGCGGATTGCCTTCATCCTCCCTACCGGTCGGCGGCAATCCTTGCTGGCGTCTCGACCTGGCCGCTTTGCCAATTTGCGTACTCGGCCGAATAGTTTCGTCAAACCACACAAAGAGAATTGGCCGGTCCAAGTGTCGCACTTGGCCGTCGAGGCTTATGAGACCTCGCTGGGCGCTGGCCCACCGGCGTCAAATCGTGCGTAATTGCAAGCCCCGGTAACGATCCGGGCATCCCGGCCTTATGAAAGCCAGTCGGGCTCCTGCCCCGCCTACATTGACCAAGGGGAGAGTCGAACTCCCAAGCCCGTAAGGGCACGACGTTCTGAACGTCGCGTGTCTACCAATTGCACCACTTGGCCCGCCGATGGCGGTTTTTGCGAGCTAAAGCTCGGATCCGCCCTCTGACATTTCCATCTCATCAACTACCGAAGGCGTAACAAAAACATTGACCCGTGCGGGATTCGAACCCGCGCTACCGGCTTGAGGGACCAGCATCCTGAACCACTAGAAGAACGGGCCGTACTTCATGAAGTGCGTCGGGCAGGAGTTGAACCATCAACCGGAGCGAAGCTGCCCTAAGGCAGGTTCGCGCAGGGCGATAGTCAACAAAACAGTAGGCGGGTGGGTTACAGCCACTTAGGCACGCCAATGCCCAGCCGACACATGTTGTTTCGAGTAGCACGGATGGGAGTCGAACCCCAGTATTCAACTACCGCAGCTCAGCCTTCATACTCCCTATCGGTCGGCGGCGAGCCTTGCTGGTTTGAGCTTCGCCGCTATGCCAAATTGCGTACCGTGCCATGTCAGCGTCCCCGAGGGGATTTGAACCCCCGATCTCCACCTTGACAGGGTGGCGAGCACTCCGGGCTGCTCCGCGAGGACGAGCAACTGAGCGGACCAGACGGGCGTCTGGTCTGCGAAGGCGGTAGTCTTCGATTCATTTGGGACTATCGCGTCGGGCCTGCATCCTCCCTATCGGTCGGCGGCCCAACTTGATTCCCTCGTTCTAAGCGAAGGTGGTCTGCCATTGCCTACCGAGCCATGTCTGCCTTGATGCCCAAGGCGGGAGTCGAACCCGCAACCACGCGATTTTAAGTCGCGTTGCTCTACCAGTTGGCAATACTTGGGCGACTTGTCGAAGTAGTCTCGGACGGACTCGAACCGTCGTATTCTGGTTGTAGGCCAGACGTTGTTGCCGCTGAACCACGAGACTGTTTCTTACCTGAGTGGACCCATCGGGAATCGCACCCGAACCTTTTGTTTGCAGGACCAATATCTTACTGTTGGACCATGAGCCCTAATCATCTTCACCGAGCGGAAGCCGTGGGACTCGAACCCACAAGCGGGATGTCCCGCCGCCTGTTTTCAAGCAGTGTTCGACTACCGCGGTTCGCCTGCATCCTCCCTACCGGTCGGCGGCGAACCTTGCTTCCAGTCGGTTGACTTCCATAACAAAGTTGCGGGAGTTGGAATCGAACCAACGCCTCCGGGTTCAGAGCCCAGCATCGCTACCAGCAGCGACTATCCCGCAATAATGTGACTCGAATGACACGACGTTCCTCAACAAGTTCGCAAATTGCGGGGGCAGGAATCGAACCATCAACCGAAGCCGCCGACCAATGAGGGAGGGAGAAGGCTGAGGGCGATAGTTGAACACAGCGGTTCACAGCCACGAATTTCTACCAGCAGAAACTACCCCGCAGTGAAAGAGGGACGGGTGGGACTTGAACCCACGCACTGGTGCCTAACAAACACCTGCTCTGCCGCTGAGCTACCGACCCGATCAAGAGTGCCCTGCGGG
>JAQGHT010001011.1 GCA_028291565.1 Planctomycetaceae bacterium
GCGATCCGCCTCCTCGCTTGTAGTACAGCTGATGACCGCTGTAGTTTGCACCCTGATTTTTGCCCCATTTGTAATTATTTCTACGATCGACAGCAACCGTATGATACTCATTTCCAGTGTCGGACGAAGTTCGCGCCTTACGGTCAAATGCTCCAGAAGTCATCCGGATGTCTTGAGTTTTGCGATCAAGTAAACCTTTCACTTCAATGTGGTGGGACTTTCCGTTCGGTAAGTGGAACATCACGTCTGATGGGGCATTATCGTCGACCATAATTCCTCCGATGCCTTTCGCGACATGTTTTTGAATGGCATGAGCGTACCTCTGCCGAATTCTGGTGTTCGGGTTGGAATCCCTCGGCGACTTCACCGCACCGGGCGTGGGCGATTTGTTCGCCAGGACGTTTTTCGTTTTGCCAGGTGTTTGTGACTGGATTGACTTGCTATTTTTTCCTGCAGACTTACTCTGATTTAGCGGCATCTGCACTCGTGTATCGATCGTGGAGTGCGTGTGCGTCGACGAACTCGGAGTGTTCGATACTGTCAGTGTGTCTTGATTCGTTGAACTAGCTGGTGACTTCGAAGCGGTTTTTGCGCTTTTAAATGCTTTCTTACACGGCCCATGCTTCCCTCCCTTGCCGTTGCATTCGAGGACCGATTCCTGAACGAAATCCAGGCCAGCGGCGACCGCGGCACGGGCCTTGACGTCTGCGATCTCTTGGAGCAGTAGTTGGACGTCGGTTGCAGTGGCACCTGTGGCTGTTTTCTCCGCGAGCTTTTCGAGCAGCAGTGCCATTGCCGCTATCACTTCTTGAAGCATCGCAGATGCCGGGACTTCGAATTCGGAATCGGGACACTCCGTGAGAGATGTCAGCTCCTCGTCTTGGGCTTCCTCGACAGGATTGGCTACTGAGTCTGAGTCGGGGTCATCCGGTGGATCGGCTGCTGGATCGGGATCTTGGACTGTCACGGGGCGATTCGCCGTAGTCGGATTGGTGATATCGCCGCTGTTGGCAGGCATTGACGTTTCGCTGCCATCGTCCTTGGGGTGCGCTCCCTTCGCCTGTTCCTTGGCGAGATCGCGCCCCATCTCGGCCGCGGCCGTTTCGAGTGACAGCGTGCCCATGTCGACTTCGATTTGTTGCCGTTGTACCGTCTGCAGTTCGTCTCGATTCGAGACCCGGGGTCCTGTGGCGGTGATCTCGACAAATTGGCGCAGATCATCGAATTTCTCGATGTTGCGAAATGCCCGGCCGATTTCGTGAGCCAGCCGCAGGACCTTCCAGAGCAGCTCTACAAACGCCTGACTGTAGAACCGCTGGTCGGTCTCGCGGGCCTTCACGAACGGCGATTCGGCCACCAGTGTCGACGCATAATTCGCGTTCGAAGCATCACTCGTGAACATGAACTCGGGCATGGCCCAGCGTTGGGCGATTGCCCGCGCCACATATTGAGCGATCAGGATGAAGTTTGCGTTTCGCTCTGAACCCATGGGACCGGGCAGGACCTTCATCGATTCGGGGATATCCACGACGGTCCCGCTACGGAGTTTCCCCTGCCTGGTCGGCCGAGTGCCGGAAGACGTCCGCTGTTGCCGGAAGTCGACCGCCTGACCGTCGACCATGCTTTGCACGGCCGAGACTGTTGTGCCTTGAGCGTGTTCGCGGAACCAGGCGATCGCCGCTTGCAGGGCGGCTCCGTCAGCCGTGTTGCGGCGGATCTTGGCTTCCCGCTGGACGTCATTCGCAATCCAGTACAGGTCACTCACGCCACGCTTCGCGTTGCGTGGAACGTTCCGTTTGACGTGCAGCATGCGGCAGGCGGGGATATATTCCCAATCGTCGCCCGAGGTGTCGTAGACGACGTGATAGCCCTGTGGATCGTCTGGCGAGCGACGGATGCAATGAATTCCAAAGGACCAGGACCACGTCCAGTCGGGCGAATATCGCTGGTAATCCTGATCGCGCAGCCAGTCCTCGATCGGCTCCGGACTGGAGGGTTGACAAACCATGTCCGGCTCATCGAACGAGGCTCGGATCTGACCGGCCGGCGAGACGCTCAACTCGACAAACGCCTCGCCATCTTCACGCGAACGGTTATCGATTTCGCGGTCCATATCGCTCTGAAATTTGTTCTCGTGCAGAAACCGATCGATGACCGCCTGGGCTTCGGCGATGAATGACTGAATGGCTTCGGGTGCGATGTTCGCAGGACAGCTGGCGGCTCGCTGGGCGGTGAATTTCAGGCCACCCCCCAGTGTGTAATTACTGAGGGTGCCGATGGCGCCCATCACGCCGCCCGACATCGCGGTGACATTACGGGCTTCAGCGCGAATGGCCGCGAGATCCATTTGTGTCTGGTAGATGGGCAGATACTTGCCGTCGTCGCGGTCGTTGAGGCTGGTGTACAAGATCGGCGAGCCGACTCGTCCGAAGCCGAATGACGGGTCATCCTGTTGCCACTCGCGTGTGTCGACGTATTCACCGAAGCCCTCGGTGATCGCGAGCGTCATCGAGTTCGCCAGGTTGTGCAGTCGATGCTGTTCAAGCTCGAAATAGTCAATAGGTTGTCCATGTGTGGTGGCACTGGTCATGGCAGGACTCCAAGGCGTGACCGTTCGCAGAATGCGAAATGGTCGCTGGCGGAAGGAGAGGCTTCGTTGACAGGAACGACAGCGATGAACGCGTCGTTTTGCTGTTACGAATCGAGGTGATTGGTTTGCGGAGACTGGCAGAAATGAGGGGGCGGTGTTTACGAAATTCGGATTCCGCCGACAGCGGGTAACCGAAGGTGTGACAAGCTCAATCGGCGAAAAGTGAGATTCGTAGACCCCACCCCGAATGGAGGAGATCCAGTGCGAGGTCTTTTGCCAATGGACACATATGCTTAGTGTCTACATGACACTATTTTAAACAATGAACCGGGGCGGTTGATGTTGGGCTGGAGTTTGAACTGCTGAAATCGAGAGAGCGGAAATCGGGCGTTTTGAGACGAGCAACGTCTACTATTTGGGCAGCATTCTCGTTAGGCCGACGCACGCCAGCGCTGGACTATGCCGTCCAACACTCGCTGTCGGGTTCTGTATTGACTCCGGAGCCCAGCAAGTGCTTGAGCACTTGGATGCCCATCTCGAGAGCGTCGGGGCCGTCGTCGTGCTGACTGCAGGGAAACTCACGGAGTTGGTCTACGAGCAGTTCTGCGCCACGGCTGTTTCGCATGAATCGAAATTTGCCTTGGCGGAGATACGGACCTAAAGTGCGGATACGGGTGGTCTTCCTTGTGGAATTTGTGACTCCAGCCAACGGAAGTATGGTGCCACGGACTACAGCCTGGCGGTCAAATTCCGTTTGCAGGAGTTCTTGAAATTGATTGATCTCAATTGCGAATAAATCGGGCTGAAACTTATTGGCATGGACGAAACCATCTTCGACGATCCGGGTCGAATCGCGTCGAGCTAAATCGGCATCGACGTAGAGCAGTCCATCGCAGCCCATGCCAATCAGTACGTACGCGGAGAAGTCACTGGTGTCGGTGTTGCCCTTACTGGGATCGAGTGTGATCACCTTCAACTTTGTTTTGGGCCAATGATCAAACCAGATCGTCTCTGCAAAGCATTCCGGCGGCCATTCGGCAGCCAAGTCGGCTGTCGGGACGCCCTGGTATTCCGACAGGAAGGCCGCTTCGCCATATGCTGCACGGTATTCCATTAACGCATACAACGGTTCGCGATCTGGCCACAGGACTTCCGAACCTTCGAGCATCTGTTCCCGGTTGTGCTCGAACATTTCTCGCGCGAGACGTTGCCGTTGTTTCACGGACAACTCGAGGTTGGAATATAATGAACGCCACTGCAGCCAGAGGTCGCTCCGTGTTGGTTCGGAGATCAGTCCCTGGTAACTTTGAAATTGCCAGTTTGCGGTCTTTTTCAAGCGATGCAGGGTGTCATCACGATGCAGGGCCGTACCGACAAACAGGAAGTTTGTCTTGGCTGTACCGATCGGAATCAGGACTTTGGCGAACCAGCTCCACATCTTGTTGCGTTGATGTTCCGACATCACGGCTTCGTCGTCGTCGAGATCATCGATAATGATCAGTCCCGGCCTGTGTTGCCGGAATGAGCGGCCACGAAATGATTTTCCGGCGCCCAACGCTTGGACTTTAATGCCGTTGCGCGTCACGATCTGGTCCTGGCTCCAGACCGAGCCTTTCCCGCAGGCGTCGGGAAAGGTTTCAGCGAGATTTTCATTGTCGGTTAATTCGTATTTGACGGCTTCCAGATTCTGTTGTGCCTGCTCCGTCGTGTCGCCGACCAGCAGAATGTAGTGCTCCAGCCGGTAGCAAACAGTGTACAACGGAAAGGTCTTGCTGACCCAAGTGGTCTTCGCCCCGCCTCGGGGAGCGATGATGGCGTTTTTGTTGCCTCGCGTTTCGACGTATTCATCCAACATGCGAGCCAGATCGACGTGCAATTTCGAGGGGCGACAAGTGAAGTAGTGGGGGAGATGCCGCTGAGCCCAGACATCGAGACAATCGCACCATTCGGGCTGTGCGGGGACTGCCAGCGAAGACTGTTCAGCTACAGGCGATTCGTCATTACGGCTAGCCCAGGGCATGGCAGACGATCATTCTTGTCAATTTGTCAGTCGTGGTCACAATTCTCATGTCGCCAAGGTCACCAGACCTTGGGAGTTTAAGGGTCGTGACTGAGTCAACCGTCCCAATCTCTCACGAGATTGGCTACATAAGTCCGTGAGGGAATATCGAAATGGCGATTTCCATGTCGCCAAGGTCGCCAGACCTTGGGAGTTTCGGGATGGCGATTGAGTCGACCGTCCCAATCTCTGGCGCGATTGGTTACAGGAATGCTTCACGACATGCCCCTGCCCTGGGAACCCGCAACAGGGCTGATGCCTATTGCCCACGCGGCTTCGTCACGGTGTTTGCCAGATGCCGTTGCGGGTAGAGCCGTTCGATTCGCAGCCTCAGTCCGGGCATTTCGAACACGCGGTACTCGCCCGAATCCAGACCTTTGAGGCTGGATTCAAAAGCCACCGGCTTTCGCGAGACAATCAATTGTTTCTCTGCGGCCGTGTGCGAACCGATGATCAGCAGGAAGTCCTTTTCGGAATCAAAGCAATCTTTGTAGGTTCGCAATTTGCGATGAACGGGGTCCATCGCGTTCCAGGCTTGAACTGGAGTGTCCTGCACTACGGCTCGTGCGGCGAAAGCATTCCAAACTGCGACCGGAACCTCTTCGGTGGAGGCGAGCTGAATCTGTGAATCGTGAGCGGCAGGCCTAAGCCCGTTGGTCAGTCGATCAAGATTCAGACTTGTGGACGCTGCCGCAGAACCAGTGGGTTGACACCCACCGCTCGCCGGATCAGTTGGTCGACAGACGCCATTGGCGCAGGTCATGCCGGGCCGGCAGGTTCCCGCAGGACACACATTCCCCGGCGTGCAGATTCCATTCGGGCAATTGTTGACCGGCTCCTGGAAGCGATATCGACGGGCACGAGGTCCGGCGTCGGCCGACGTTCCCAGTCCCAACAAAGAGCACGCCAGCAGCAGGCTTAAGATGCCTTGAGTTCGTTGGTTGAACTTGAGGCGCAGACAGGTCGCAAAGACCACGAGCCCCACGATGAGTGTCAGGAGCAAAACAGACGGTGCGAACATTTGACGAATCTCCAGTAAAACAGGTGGCGGGTCTATTTGATCGATGGCGGCCAGTTCGGCCTGCTCATCGCGTTCCGTGGCCCGTGCACGGAACATGTTCCAATCGGCGACAGCCTCAGCGGGGAAGCCATCGAAATCGCTATAAGCCCAGCTGTCGCCCTGCTGGACCATGCGTTGAACGTCCTGCCATTTCACCCAGAACCCGCCTGGTGGCTCGTCGTTCAGAGGCTTGGGATGCGCATCCGCGCCCCAGGAATTGATGACATAGGCGCCTCGGTTGCGATGCGGCCGGTCCTCGGCACCGATGAAACACATCTGATGGCCCCAGCGGCCACTGGCAGTCCCCCAGCGCTTGCCATCGACATCGACGAATTGTCCCTCGAAGCCAACGTTTGATGCCACGGTACAGGGATAGCCATGTACCAGAGCATCCCGGACGTCTTCCCACGATTTGACTTGCGAAACCGTGCGAATCCGAAACTTTGAGCCGAATTCTGTCGCATCCTTGGGCGGCCCCAACCAGCCCCATTGATCTGCCAATCGTCCGGAGTAGCTGAACCCGAGCTCCGTCGCATGGTCAATGGGCAATACGCCGTACGACAGACTTCCTTGAGCGGCCCAGGCGCCAACTGATCCGGCACCTCGACCGAGTTGCCGCTTTCCGATCAGCACACGGCTGACACCATAGATATAGGGTGGAAACGGAATCTTCAGGACTTCGTTCCGCTGCTCATTCGCAATCTGAAACGCCTGGCGATACGCGATCGCATTCGACCAACCCATCGACACGCAGTCGCCTGACTCCTGCTTCCAGGTGCCAAGATGTTTGCCGCCATTAGAGAGCTTTCCGAACTTCCACAGTTCCGCGAATTTGCCCGCTCCCGAAACGGAGTCGCCCTCGGAATTGGTGATGGCGAACTTCGGCATCAGGGCCGCGATACGCGGAGCTTCAGTTTTCGCGGCCTGTTCGTTCCAGCCGAAGCGTTGATGTTCAGGAGTGATCTGTAAGGGCGACAGAAACAGCCGATCGAGAAGTCCGCCCGCGGCGAACAGGATAATTCCGATTCCGGTGTACAGGCCTAACTGGACTCGGCCGCTTGAAGTGGCGGACAGATCCCAGGCAATTCCCCAGGCATTCCACCAGAGACGTGGCTTGGGCTCAGACATGCTGGTCTTCCCCTTGTTTGATTAAAACGTTGAGACGCTGTGTGATGCGCCGCAAGTAGACAATGATGATTGCCAGGAAAATGAAATCGAACATGTTTGGAGGCCTTTTGGTGTAAGAGGCCATTTGTCACTAGTCATTGGTCATTTGTGGGGGACAGTGCAATCGGGGCAAACTGGGATTTGCGTTTCGCGAGTGCAGTGGGAAAGCGGAATTCGCTGGCAATGGCCGATTACCTGGCGGCCGATTTTTCAGGCTGAAACGATGGTCAACAGCGAAGAATGACACTCGGCGTTCAAAGCCCGGCTCGGACCGTTTCCCAGCAAATGACCAATGACCAATGACCAATGACAATTGGCGAAAGCTTATTTCCTTTTGAACAACAGAATTCCGCCAATGATCAGGCCTGCGAATAACAAGAGGTCGTACAGGCTTGGCAAGTAGTGGCTCGGGGTGATCCAGCCACGCAAATTGTCGATCCAATGAATCGCCGGCCGGAGACCATGGTCGGGTCTGATGGGCTGAACATGATGCTCCGGCTGCGGGTGAGGAGTTGGCGCTACGTGGAAGTGATGGTCCGGTTCCGGATTCACAGGGGGCCTGGGGGGAATCGGGACTGGCTGAGGATCGGGCGCGGGAGTGGGAACATCGACGTCGTCGGGCTTGTGCCGGTCATGCCGGTCTGGTTTGTTGGGCTTTTTTCCCTCAATGGCCGGTGACTCCGCGACCCCTTGGGCATGTGTAGTCGCAATGTACATGAACAACATTGCGACTACCGTGAGCATTTTGAACATTCGCATGACTTTTCCTTCGAACGGGGAAATGAAACGACAGGTTTGAATTGTTTTTTGAGGGGGATCAGACAGCGTGGGAAATGACTGACGCAAGGACTGTTTGAAGTTGCGCTATTGGTAATAGGCACTGGCCTGTCGAGCTGTTAAATTGGTTTAATGGGCCGATCCCCCAGTCCCTTGGTGACGACATGCAATTGCGTGGCGCTTGAGCCTCAGCAAGCAGAGGGCTCTATCCGACGCCGGTATGCAACTGATGACAACGGGCTCAGGACACAGCCTTCAACCCGATCAGGGTCTCTTCGATCAGCAGGATCCAGTCGTCTCGAGTCATCAGCCTGCCCGCGTCCCACAGGTCGCGCAGCGTTGTAGTCCACCAGGAACCAAACGATGGCAACCAGCGTTTCTGCTGTCCTGCAGGTAAACTGAGGCAGGCTCGATTGATGGCTCCGCTGATTTGAAGCGGGGATTGCGGACTGATCTTTCCAGCGCGAAATTCCGCTTGCAGAGATTCCAGTGCGGCGATCACTTTCGCGGTTTCCGCTTTGCGATCGGGACACTCGACTTCCAATGATTTTTCATGTGCCTTTTGTGAGATCCCGAATTTACCAGCCGGCAGGACTTTGCCCGGTGGAGGTGGTTTTACGTCTGGTTTAGCATCGGGATTTGGAGCGGGACCCGGCGCCGGTGCCGGGCTTGGGCCGGGCATTTCTCCAACGAATTCCACGACGACCGCGTCTGCAGAACGAGACGTCCCTTCGGCAGCCGTGAGGCGGATCTTGCAAAACTTTGCGGTGGGACTGAACACGACAATCTGTTTGGAGTCGGCCGACGTGAACACCGAAACTTCTCGGTCGGGAACAGTCCAAGTCAATGTGCCAGCTGATTCTGATCCATCAATCAATACGAATTGACACGCGGGAGCTTTCTCGGGAGCGGTGATCTTTGCTTCCGTGCCGAAGAGTAACGAAATCAACAAAACACGAAACATGATGTTCCTCATATTTGAGGGAGGATGAGTGGTTCGAATGGCTTGAAGACGGGACACAGCGGCAGACTGGCTTTGGCAGCAGAAGAGCTGAAACCGAGTGGAAGGAAGCCGTGTGTTGTGAAGAGTTCGGCAACAGGGCTGCGGAAAAAAAGTTGTCGGGGTGTGACACACCGAATGGCGAGAGTTTTTGACGGTGTAAGTTGGCCCCGCGTGATGCCGCAAGCATTTCAGCTCGACTGAGCACTCGTATCAAACGTGAATTTCTTGAGTGCGACGGCGAGGACCGAGAACATGCCGACTGCGATCATGCCGCCGGAATTGTTCTCATCGAGCTTCGGAATGACGGCTGACGTCAGCCATGCTGAAACGATTCCGAACGTGGCAATCAACAGACTTTTCCCAAGGCTGGCGTAATCTGCGGGCCCGAGTGATCCTGCGGGGCCTCCAGTGTTGTTCGTGGCGTCTGTCATGGGAATCTCCTGTTGCTTGGGATGGGTGGGTGACACAGGACTGAATTTACAAAGTGGCGAGACCGGTCTCCAAATCGAGTGGTCTGTTTCAGCAAGTCTCAGAATGATCGTCTGTCAGGATGGGCAATTCTGGCCGAGCGCCATTGGACTTACACTCAGAGTTTGCCACGTCATTCGTGGCAGCGCAGCGTTGACGCGTATCTGGCACGATGCGCCAGAAGCCTTCCAGACGCCCGTCCGGTTTGGAGAGGCGCAGGATCTCCGACCCTTGAAATGCTTCGACTTGGTGTCCCAGTTCGAACAAAACTCCGCCTCGCTGTTTGATTGTGAATTGATCCTGACGACACATCTCGATCAATGACTGGGCGGGAGTTTTTCGCGCCTGAGCTGCCGTTTTGCAGGGGCGCCAGACAATCACACGTGACGTGGGCAGGACGGCGTACCAGGCTTTCAGGCGCATCTGGGTGGCATTGATTTGAGCGCGTAGCCGGTTGGACTTCGCGACGGCCTGAGACTGCCGTCGCCGCTGAGTGTCACGCGCGTCAGATCTGATGGCAAACAGCTGCGCGAATCGCTGTTCGCGAGTGAGAATCAGATTCTCCGGAGCGTCATTCAACGAATCTCCGTCGCGGTGAAACACTTGACAGCCGGCGGGAATCTGTCCGACATGTTGTTCCCACCAGTACCGGGCGAGCGGCCGCCAGCGATTGCGATAGCCACCATGGTGGCTGACCTTGATAAACCGCTGTTGCCGCACCTGTTTGCGTGTCGTCCGCCGTTTAATATGAATTGTACCGATTGGTTCAGTTTCCATGGGCGAGATTCTCTGATTGAAAGAGCGATGGAAGTATTGTTCAAGCCGTCCGATGTTCGTAGACATCGGACGGCCACTTCCGAACAATCGTCGGCGAGTCTTTGGCAGCTGTTCAGTCACGCACTGATTGAGGCACTTGAGAGATCGAAGTCGTCCTCGAAATCAGCTTCGTTATCGAAGTCTTCATCATCCAGTTCGTCGTCGAAGTCTTCATCGTCTTGCAGGTCGTCATCCGAGTCTTCGTCTTCATCCTTGTAGTCTTCGTCGTCTTCGTCTTCGAATTCCTCTTCTTCTTCATCCAGGTCCTCTGCGTCGTCCTCGTGGACACCGCTCAGCCAAGCCTCAACACCCTGCCGCCAGTCCTTAATCGACACCACTTGTTCAGCGGTGATGATGTCTTCGATTTGCAGCTGGTCCAGCATCTGCTGAGCCTGCTGGCGGACGTTTCGCAAGTATCGGACTCCTTCGAGATTTGTGATGTCACGCTCGATTTCGTCACAGCGATAGATCAATTCGTCGAGCCATTCCTCGGCTTCGTCGATGTCGCAAAGATCAGTCGTCTGGAGCAACTCATTCTCGAGCTCCGACCGGAATTCCGCCGACGAGGTTTCTGCATCCCAGACATCATTCGCCATCGGCATGGGGAAGCGGGTGCGCAGCTCAAGCTGTGCATCCTGCAATTGGGTGATCGCTTCCGGGCCAAAACCTTTGATTGCCTGGTCCCAGTTGAATGTTTCTCGCTGGAAGCGTTCCAACGCAGCAATCGTTGTCCCATTCACCGCATCTTTAAGTCTCTCAACTTGCCGGCCGCTCAGCCCGAACCCCTCGCGACAGTTGGTGTGCTGTTGCAACGTCCCTTTCTTGAGCACACTCAGATCAAACGCCGCGCCTGCGTCTTGTGAGAAGTCGTCAAGAGCCTGTTCAGGTCGACCCAAATGTGCTGCAGCGAACCGTGGTCGCTTTGAAGTCTTGGTACATGCCGGGAGTTCAACCGAATTGCGTGTTTGCGATTGGAGGCCCGGTCGTTGCGGCGGGTCAAATTTCAAGCTCCGTTTTGCCGCCGCCAGGCGCTGGTCCCAAGTTCGGTCCAGGTTGTCTGCTGCCACGGTTCCAGTGGCCAAGGTCGGTGAGAGATGATCGATCAATCCTCCACGAATCTCCATCAGCCGCTGGTTGGCCCGACGGGCGCTCGCTCCCGCCTTGTCGAAGGCCGCCCGGAGTGTTTTCAGTTCCGACTGTTTGTCAGTCAGTTGCTGTTCCAAATCGGTCTGCAGCATCAGCGCCTGCTCGATATCGCGCTGTGCGGCTTCGATCGCAATGTCCTGACCATCGGACAGAACTGGAACGGCGGATTGCTGTGTCGACTGGTTGATGTTGTTCCTGATCATGGCATTCTCTTTCATGGATTGTTGAGAGTTCGTGAACGATTCTTTCTGCAAGATGGCTGACGCCTCCGGTTTCACTGCAATTGCGACATTGGAGCATCAAGCGATTGGAACATGTTGCGGCTGGAGATTTGGCGCCGTTTCAAACGCGAAATGACTGAAGGTGTCCTGCCACACTGCTCGCAGGACGGTTTCAG
>JAQGHT010001012.1 GCA_028291565.1 Planctomycetaceae bacterium
TCCAAGCATCTCGCAAGGGACATAACGCATCAAACTGTGAACTTCAAAGGTACACCGGCCCATGCTCGGCGAACCATTGACTCATTAAGCAATCCGCTTCAGGGAGTTAAGCACGCAGACGGTACCACATCCGGCCGAACGCCTCCGAAAATGCGCGATCACAGTGGTGTCGCAAATCAGAACAGGCGACTCAATCAGCGTTGGGAAAATGGCGTACTGTCGGCCTGCACATCTTGAATGAAAAGCCGCGTCTGGCATCATTTCCAATCTGCTCTCAATGTCAAATTGCGTCGACTTCGGGGAATATATCGCAGCGATCCGAGCCATTCTGAAAGCTCAGTCTGACAAGTGCAGTTAGATCCCCATCGCAAGCCACTACGGCTCCTTCAAAACAGATGATCTGGCGAAACTGGAGCAACCTGGCTCACTTTGCGGAATGACGGGAAAATATCGCCTGTTCGTCCGCTATAACCACTGTGGCAATCAATGGTTGCCAACTTTTGCCAGTTCTGTTTCGCCAATCGTCAGACCGATCAAATCCCGCAAAGATCAGGGTACTGTTCCGACTAGGTAAACTGTGCGTATCACACGCTCTGGCTTCAAGCACTTTTGAAGGGCTGGCCGATTTGCTTGACGGTAGTCTTGACTGGAAACTCACACTGCTGCCACCGGGCAGGGAACGTTCGCGCTCCTGGTCTGAGTTATCACCATTACGCTGGACTCGCCTGCCGCAAAGACTTGATTATGCATCTTCGCCAAGTGAGCCGAAGTCTTCGTATCCTGAGTTGTCTGGCCATGCTTTGGCCAGGACTGATGATCACGGAGGCATCGGCAGCCGATAATCGGACGACTGCTTTGGTTAAGGCCGTGCAGCGTGCCATACCATCGGTGGTCAATATTCATAGCGAGAAAACATCGCGTGATCCACAAACAGCCTATGGACAGCCTGCCGCCCGAAAAATCAACGGGATGGGCACGGGAATCATCATCGACGAGCGTGGGTATATCGTCACAAATCAGCATGTGGTGATGGATACCGACGCCCTCCGGGTGACACTCAAAAATGGTGGCACCTATCGTGCGGAACTGATCTCATTTGATCCCAAGCACGACTTGGCGATTATTAAGATCAACGCTCCCGGGACGCTGCCTGTTGCTCCCATGGGAACGTCAGCAGACATCATGCTGGGTGAAACCGTCATCGCCATTGGCAATGCGTTTGGCTACGAACACACGATCACTCAAGGGATTGTGAGTGCCTTGGGCCGGAACGTCGAAGTCAATGAAAAGCAGGGTTATAAGAACCTGATTCAGACCGATGCGAGTATCAATCCCGGCAACAGCGGTGGACCACTGTTAAATCTGGATGGCGAAGTGGTCGGCATCAACGTCGCAATTCGAGCCGGTGCCCAGCGAATCGGGTTTGCGATTCCCATCGATGACGCTCGAATCCGAGTCGCCAAACTGCTCGACATTCAAAAACTGAGCAACACCTGGCACGGCCTGGTCGCCAAAGACGTCAAAACGACCACCGAAAATATGCAGCTCCAGGTTCAAACCACGATGCCCAATAGCCCGGCATTGGAAGCCGGCCTGAAAACGGGCGATATCGTGGTGAAAGTGGCTGAGCAGCCGGTCCATGACCAGGCCGATTGGGAACGAGCCCTGCTGGGCCGCAATCCTGGCGATAAAGTGGAATTGGAAATCTTGCGGGACGGTCACTCGACGCCATTGACCCTGTCGCTCGCTTCCAACTCCCGAACTTCCGCCACAGCCCAACGGATCGTCCCGGCAATCAAACCCGCGGTCATCGCACGGGCTAACAACGCAGATGCTCCCGCCACGGAAATGACTCCGGATGAAGAGCGAGTCTGGCAGGTTTTAGGTGTTCGACTGGGCCCCGCTCCGTCCGACAAGGTTCAGACGGTGGCTCCGCGATTCAATGGCGGCTTGCGAGTGCTGGAAGTTCGAGCCAACAGCCCGGCTCAACTCGAAAAGATCTACAAAGGCGACATTCTCTGCGGTTTGCACATCTGGCAAACGGAGAATATTAACAATGTGATGTACGTTCTGAATCACAGCGACTTGAGCAGCTTCGGTCCATTGCGATTCTACGTCATCCGCGATTCGCAAACGTTATACGGTCACCTGAAAGTGACACCCGCCCTGACTCAAAAGGGGGCACCTGACACGGCCGTCGAACAACAGCACGCCGCGGTTGAGAAACCGAATTAGTCTTGAAGAGTTTACTGAACAAAACGAAAACAGGGAGAGCAAAGGCTCTCCCTGTTTTCGTTTGCGGAACAGAGACGCGGTAGGGTCGGGCACCGCAAACCCGACACGATGATACTTATCGTGGCCTAAGCCGTGCCTTCGCTCTAGTTCCCATGCTCCGCATGGAAACCTCATTCTTCGAAGCTCTGCTTCGACTCGAAGTAGTTGAGATTCAGAGCCTCACGAAGCGGAGCTTCGAGCCGGTGCGTTCCCAGGCGGAGCCTGGGAACGAGCTAGTTGCGAACCGTGCTGCGTTTCATAAACTCCAGAGCCAGCCTGAGATTGGCCTGAGTCCACAACAGCGGAGTGACATCATTCGGTCCGTATTGACCGTTCTCGCAATAGTATGATTCCGGACATAGGAATGGCCCGAATGGCGTTTCAGTACCAGTCAGTTGGCCCAGAGAACGGTGTAGATGGAAGATTTGCCGTTCCAACTCCAGAGGGTCACCAGTACGCTGATAATTCAATCCGTGGTGAATCGAAATGATGGGATCGAAGATGCACCATTGCGCTTCGAGTCCAGGCTTAAGCAGCTTGTCTCGGCTGGAAAGATCGTCACTAAAATCTGACGTCCGCACTTCCGGAGCCAGGGCCGTCTTATAATCAGCGCACCAATACGAATCTCCC
>JAQGHT010000121.1 GCA_028291565.1 Planctomycetaceae bacterium
CGGCGCACCCTGGGAATCACCACAATTGTACGCAAATACCCTGAAAGGGTTCCACAATCGCTATTGTGGAACCCTTTCAGGGTACATCTTCCATTTCCCCAGACGACCCAGGGTGCGCCACGGGTACGTGGCGACCCTGGGCTTTGTTGTATAACCCCGTTCGGGGTAAAATGAAAAACACCGCGACTTCAAAACTTGCGTTTCGGGCTTGTATGCTGCGGTGAAACATCGCGGTTATTCCCGCACGCTTTCCTTGATCTTGTTGGTCAAAGTGGCAACCAGATCGATCCGACCGCGCGGACTGATCAAACTGATCCGACTGGTTCCTGGTTGACCACAGCCGCCAGCATGCCGCATGCTCCATGGATGTCCTGGCCGCCGCTGTACCGGCGTTGGACGGGCATTCCCAGTTCTTCTGTTAAATAATCGCGAAATGCCTGCGCCTCTTCTGAAGACGGGCGATGGAACTGGCCCGTAGGATCGTTGACATCGATCAAGTCGAGCAAAATCGGCAGGTCTTTGGTCAATTCGGCGAGTGCACGCGCGTCTTCACGGCTGGTATTAATTCCAGCCAGCACCGTCCAGGCCAGGGTGACTCGGCGGCGCGTCGCGGTATGGTATTCGCGAACTGCCGCCATCAATTCTGGAAGTGGATATGTACGTTCGATCGGCAACAGCGACTTTCGCTGTTCTGTCTTCGCAGAAGTCAAAGAGACGATCAGGCGATAGCGATGCTTTTCAGCAGTGAACCGCTGAATGGCGGGCACAATTCCGACCGTGGAAATAGTAATGGCTTTGGAATTGATGGCCATTCCACAAGGCTCGGAGAAAATCTTAGCCGCCTTGATGACTCGATCATAATTGAGCATCGGTTCGCCCATGCCCATGAATACGACACCTCGCGCCGGATGGGGTGAGTCAGCTTGAATTTGCGTCACCTGGTCGACGATTTCCCAGGTCGCCAGGTTGCGTTTGAATCCCATGCGGCCCGTGGCGCAAAAAGCACATGCCAGAGCGCAACCGACTTGTGAGCTGACGCAGATCACGTATTTCTCATCGCCGGGGCGGTGCAGGAGCGGAATCCGGACGGCCTCGAATTGTCCCTCTCCATCGCCTTGAAAGACGTATTTCGCGAAACCGTCGTACGGCGAGACGACTTTGTCGATCAATTTCAACCGCGGAATGGCCACGCGTTCTCGAATCTTCTGCAGGAGTCTCCATGAATAATGCGGTAACTCCGCAGGGATCTCACAGGCATTCTGCCGCACAACTGCCACCTGGAGTTGGCGAATCAGGCGCTCCGGGGGCGCGAGGTCAGCCAGACCTTGGGCGAATTCAGTTGACGTGATGTCTTTGAGCAAAAGCATGACGGATCACTGTTGACAGAGCCATTGAAAGTAACAGTGTCGCGAAACGCAATATCGTTGTCAACCGCCCATGGCGAAAGAACTTATCGTGGGTCCAGTGTTTCGCGGCGGGCGCACAATCCGGCAGCAGTTCAAAAAATCTCGCGTGTGTACGGAATTTTGGGTTGCAAATGGTAATCTCGTCAATCTATAACGGTTGCATCGAGTTTGTCGATTTAGAGGCGGCATGAGAATTGAATCCCTTGTCGCTGTAATCGAAACCGGTATTACGAGGCGCAGAATCGCGAGAATCGGAACGTTCGCCCCACTCTGAATTCCGTGCATCCATTTCAAGCGCGCAGGAGAACCCCGACGATGTTTCCGACGAACACCAAAGTTCTCAACGTGTTGGCCACGCGGTCCGTGAGCTATTCTTCTGCCAGGATGGTATGAATCGATTTTGTCGCGATCCCAATCCTTCTTTAGTCCTCAAGGTGTGTATCCGTGGACAGGGATTTCGACCTCCGGTGCTACCCAATTGGCCTGATCCGCCCGGTTCGCAATTGTGCATGATTCCGGACATCCCAGTGACAGCCCGGTCCACTCGTCAATCTGATTGCTGATGGACCACTTTGAGTCTCTCGTTGGGCGAGATTTAGCCCCTCGCCGGGTGAAATTCCAATTCGTTCTGGTCATGTCAAGGTTTAATTAATTTCACTTTAAGCAGTTTAGGTGAAGTTGGTTGACATTGTCTGATAGGAAAAGTACGCTGTCTGGTGTCAAAAATCAGCGCATTCCGTATTCCGGGCCAATATTGCGGTTACAAGTTCTTAAGTTCCACACAACTCGTTCCCACGTATGGGGATACACTCAGCGGAGCAAATGGCAATGAAGCAAGACTCGTTCAAGAATTTTATCAGCCGTCTCGCGGCCAAGCTCGCCGGGAAAGGCAGCCGCACCAAACATCTGGCCAGAAAGTCGAAAGACAAAGTTGAAGATCTCGAAACAAGGACGTTGCTGACCTCGATTTTGGCTGTGGATAATGCCAATAACTTGCTTCAATTTGATAGTTCCAACCCCACCACGGGAGTTGGTCCACTGGTTCCGATAACCGGTTTAGGTGTCGGCGAAGTCATCGAAGGAATTGATGTTCGAGCGGCGAACGGTGAAGTCTACGGCTTGGGGATCACCGATAATGGTGCGACGCGCACCGGCCAGATTTACACCATTGATCCATCCTCTGGTGCTGCTTTGGCTGTCGGGACTTCCTTCGCGAACAATCTTGCCGATACCGATGCCTGGGGTTTCGACGCCGATCCGGTTAATGACATCCTTCGGGTTGTCAACGATGCGGAACAGAATCTGGAAGTCAGCCCGGTTACCGGCGCATTGATTTCCACCGACACAAATTTGGCTGGCAATCCGAACATCAGCGGA
>JAQGHT010001059.1 GCA_028291565.1 Planctomycetaceae bacterium
ATGAAACAGGACATGTGCTGGGGAAATACCTGGGAACCGAAGGGGCGGAAATGGCCCTGCTGCGGCGAATCATTCAAAAGAAGGCGCCGCGCGGCAAAATGATGACCAACCCCATTCCTGCCAACGCGATCCAAGTCGAAGGAGCACCTCCAGGCTTCACGTTTGTACGTCCTGTCGAAAACGGGGACGAAGAAGGTTCGCAAACGGATACAGCATCGACAACTTCAGGTGCTGGTGAACCCGAATCGCCCGGTGGCCTGACGCCCGCCGATCACCAGGGCATACCTCAATGGGTTCGCAATTTGCCTGCGGTGAACGCCGGGCTGAATGGTTGCGCGACGATCCTGCTGGTGATTGGCTATCTCCTGATTAAGGCGAAACAGGTGAAAGCTCACAAGGCAGTCATGCTGTCCTGTTTCGCGACGTCGATCGTGTTTTTGTGCTCGTATTGCACTTACCATGCCTTTGTACTGTCCAAGAAGTTTCCTGGTACTGGTCCGATTCGGACAGTGTATTTTGTGATCTTGATCTCACACGTCATTTTGGCTGCGACCGTACCTGTCCTGGCGTCGATGACGATTTATCGGGCTCTGACGCAGCAATGGGCTCGGCACAAATCGATTGCACGGGTCACCTTTCCGATTTGGCTTTACGTTTCGGTCACAGGCGTGATAATCTACCTGATGCTGTATCAATTGCCGGTGGTTTAGAGATCGTCGGGGGCCAGCGAATATCGCAGCGGACCGAGATTGTCGAACATCGGAGCGAGGATTTGAAATGTTTGGAAGTCGATTGCGAACGATCTGCACGATCGCTGTTTTTGGGGTTTATGCTCTGACGGCAGGAACAGCTGACGCCTGCCCGTCCTGCAAGAATGCCAACGCGACCGATTCGCGGTTGCCACTGGCCTACCAGGCCAGCATCCTGTTCATGCTCGCAGTTCCCACCACTCTCGTTTCAATTCTGGGCGTGATGCTGTATCGGTTGAACAAAGCCCAAGTTCTAGCCACAGAAGCATTTGAGAACGGTGATGTCTGGCTGGGACATCCGGAATTCGGTGCGTCGGCCTGATCGTCAAAACGTGCTGAAGACGCGTGTGGGCGATCGTTTGATTAACGTGATCTGGTTTCCGGATTCGTTAAAGTGGACTTCGTCCATCAGATTTCGTACGAGAAACACTCCTCGACCAGTCGAACGCTCGAGATATTCGGGCGCGGTAGGATCCGGGAGTTTCGTGTAGTCAAATCCGAGGCCCTCATCCCGGATCGCGATGCCGATTTCGGCTCTTGTGATGTTGACTGAAACGAAAATACGGCGATCCTTAAAAGGCGATCGCTGCATGCGTTCGGCGACCGCCGAATGCCATTCGCTGTGATCACCTCGGCGCAGATCGGAACTCAGTTCCAGATTCCCGTGGTATAGGGCATTATCAAGCGCTTCGGTGAATGCGCCACATACCCGAATGATTGTGTTTTTGTCGGCAAAACCGATGTATTGAAGATTCTCTCGCACATGGGCCACCAACGCCGTCAGGGACGCCGGCCGGTTTTCGAGTACGAATTCTGAAGTGGTTCTGGCCCAAACGCTCAGCAGCTCATGTTGCTGAGTTTTGGCTTCCAGTCCATGGGCCGAGGCCTGATGCGGCAGGGGGATCAAGCGAAACTCCACAATCCAATGCGGTTGAGTAGCCAGCGAATAGCCAAATTCTACATCATGCTTCTGGCTGCGTCTTCCGGCGCGACCAATTTCAATTGCGATTCGGCGCCGAGTAACCCATAGATCTTACGTGAATAGGCAAATGCCGTCTCCACGTCCTCTGGTTTCAGCTTGATACTAGAACCCGAAACGCCGCCGGCAATAATCAGCTTTCGCGGCGCGACGAACGCTGCAAGTTGCGAGACATCACCGACATCGCGCAAGATTCCAGGTGCCATCAGTCCCAGCCATTGATTCATATAGGGGGCATCCGAGACGTAACTGGCCAGTGTTTCCACAACCAACACAGTCGGGATTTTCCTTGCAAATTGGGCTGTCCCCAGTGCGACAATTCCCGCCGGGCCAATGCCGATAAGTGCCGACTTGGGGAGTAGTTCTGGCTGTTGCTCGAAAAAGACATCCAGTAATCGTCGAGCATCCCAGATCCAAGACCCCAGCAAAGGCCGGCCTGTCCACATCGCCCATTCCGAAGAATTATGATCGGGAGCCCGGCCAATCTTGTCACCGGGTACGGCATATTTACCAGTTGCCCTCAATTCCAGATGCAGGCGACTCCAACCTTGTCCGATGAGATCTTTCACCAGAGGCGTCTCGGCGGCCGGACCGCTGCCTTCCAGGCAAAGGATCACGGCGAGACCACGTTCCGGCTGAGTGCCAACGTGGTAGACTGCAGTCGCTTCGATGCCCGGTTCGGTTTCCAGCACGAAGGTCGTCGTCTTGCCGTCATCTGATTTTGTGATCGCCGGTTTCGCATCATTCCGTTTGGGCCAGCCCCCCAGCACAGTAAAGCCGAACGCGTGTTGTAACCGTTCTGAAGTCGCATCCCAATGTTCCCGGTGCGCGAGTTTTTCCGATTTCCATTTCGTGACCAGTCTCTGGCCTTGCTCGGCGGCAAACTTCGGGAGCGTGATGAAATCCTCGGGGCGGCTGTCGCCTGGGAAACAACGCAATGCTTCAGGATCTTCCGTTTGAATCACAGGCTCGACAATCGGATTCCCTTGCCCCTCACCCTTGAGATGCAGCGTCATCCAGCCATACATGGATTCTCGCATGGTCTTGCCGTAATCATGCGGCGATTCAAACAGATCATGGCTGATGTTGCCGGCTTTGCCAAACAGTCTAAACACATGTTGGGCAGCCGATACCGACTTTTGAGCTTCTCCGACTGAAAACTGAAACGCATCCTTTGTGGCGTTAATTACCATCAGGGCGCGAGGTGCGACCATGGCCAGCAAGCCCCATTCTTCTGTATAGGTCATTGCGTTGGGGACCACTTCGCACATGCAGCATGCAGCTCCCAGATAAGCCTGGTAAGTCCCGACTGAACAAACGGGGACGATAGCCTTGAAGCGTTCTTCGTACGCGCCTGCGTACATTGTCTGGTTGCCGCCGCCACTGGCTCCCGTAATGCCCAGTTTTTCGCCATCGACTTCCGGGCGAGTCAGGAGGTAATCAACCGCTCGCATGTTCTCATAGACCTGCAACCCGGAAAGCGGCAGCCCCGTCGGCAGCAAAGTCGCCGCCACCATTTCGCCGTGATATTCCCCCAGATTCTTGGAGAGTCCGCGTTCTCCCGCTCCAAATGCATCCACACAGAGCACAAAGAAGCCCAGTTTGACCAGTCCAATACATCGCGATTGAACAACGGGATCTTGTTTTGCGCCTTTCCAATGACCATGCACGCATAACACCGCAGGACGCTTGCCACTCCCCTCGGGAACATAGGCATTGGCTGTCATCCAGACGCCCGGCCGCGTTTGAAAAATGACTTTTTCAACGCGGTAACCGTCACGTTTGAGCTCGCCGAGGATCTTGGGCGTCAGATCGCAAGGCTCGACGGGGAAACCACCCCAGGACTTCAACAGTTGTTTTCGTAACTCCTGTTTTCGCTCGCCCCATTCTTCCAGCGATGCTGGAAGTGCGTCCGCCGCCCGCAGTTGAGTTCCGCGCTGCTTGACAAATTGCAACAATTGACTTGATGGTTCCAACGGCATGTTTGAGAGTCCTGGGGCAAATGTCGTGGGTCAAATACAGTCAGGGAGAGCCCCCCTGTGCGAGGAAAACTCGGGGTGGGCGGAATTTCTCTGCCAGCCCAAAACACAAGTGAGTGCGTCAACGCCGCGCGAAGCATAAAGAATGTCGCATCACATTTCACCTGTGTGAGGACACCTACGGCAAGATTTCGCAATTCGCATTTATTTGACGTGACGCGGATTTTCACTACGTAGGGGTGGTTGTTACTTCTGCATTAGGTGAAATCTGATTGAAATAGGCCAACATCCACCACGCGAAATCGAAGACCCGGCCAACACCGGTCACTGGCCCTGATCGAATTTATCAGGTACCCGGTTTCGACTTGGCGCGCTCCTTTGTATAAACTTCTGTGTCCGAAAAGAATATGAGCATGGCGTTATTGGCTCTGCTCCGAGCTCTGGGGGTAACCCCCAAACGATTGTGTCCGGTTTAGAAACGAATTCCATGTTGCGGGTGGCGGAGGTTTTTCAGTCGATTCAAGGCGAAGGTCTGTTCGCGGGGACACGTTCTGTGTTCATGCGCACAACTGGGTGCAACCTGCGCTGTTGGTTTTGTGATACTCCCTACACATCCTGGGAACCAGAGGGGCAACAACGGGCCTGGTCTGACGTGCTGGGTGAGATTCTGACTCTGGATTGTCAGCATGTCGTAATCACCGGCGGCGAACCCTTTTTGCAGCCGGACATCGTACCGTTGAGTGCCGAGTTGAAGCGTGCTGGCAAGATTATCACAGTAGAAACGGCTGGAACGGTGTTTCGCCCTGTGACTGCTGACTTAAGATCGGTGAGTCCCAAGCTGAGCAACTCCACGCCCGGCGTCGAACACTCCGCAAGATGGGCTCGACGTCATGCGGAGCGGCGAATCAATCGCACCGTGTTGCAACAGCTCACGACAGAATATCGATCGCAACTGAAATTTGTTGTGGATCTGCCTGCGGATGTGGACGAAGTGGAGTCATTTATCGATCTGCCGCCGAGTTTACCCAGGGACCAAGTCTGGCTCATGCCACAAGCTCGGACCCTGGATGAAGTCTGCGCGAAGGCCGAATGGCTGGAGCCCCTGGCTCAAAGGAAGGGATTTCGATATAGCTCACGGTTGCATATTGAGCTGTATGGCAATGTTCGCGGAACATAGAGACGCCTCTATTCGCAAAACGCCCGGGCAAAGCGCTGATAGAGCATCGTACGCCATGTCACGTGAGCTTGAACCAGGCTCCAATCATAGGTGAAGCCACTGATTCCGCTCTTACACAGCATGTTGGTATGCAATTCGATGGGGCGTCGCCAGCCGTCATCTGCCGCGGCCATCAAGGCGCTCGCTTGAGGATCCTGAAGCCCCAAGGCTGAATCTTGCAAGATCCAGGTGGCCGCACCACAAAACAGAATGCAGACCGCCAAAATCCATTGCGAGCGATTCTTCTCTTGAGCCTGTTCGGTCGCCTGGACTTGGGCTGAGCAGGCACTGCGGATGACTTTCGCCCGCAAATCGTCGTTCGGAGCCGCCCATTCCTCGTGACTTCTTAACCATTCTTCGGTTCGAGACACGGCACCCGGTTCTGGGTTAACCATGACATTCCTCCCGAACCAACGGTTCAAGCAGGCGCGTCAACTTCTCGATCGCATAACGATATCGACTGGCGACTGTGTTATGGGATTCACCCAGCACGACCGAGATTTCTGCGAACGTCATTGCTTCCCAGATTTTCAATACCACAACTTCTGCTTGTTCTGATGGAAGCCGCTGCAGAGCCTGGCGGACGCAGGCCGCATTTTCTTGCTGCTCCAAGTCCGGTTCGTCGAAACACCAGGCCTCATTGGATTCGGCCGCCGCCAGCGTCAATTTCACCCGCCGCTGCAGGACTTTCAAGGTTTCATTTCGGACAATCTTGAGAAAGTAGGCCCAAGGAAATGCAGACCGCGCCAATTGATCCGGATATTGCGATACTCGGCACATCGCAGCTTGCAATGCATCTTCGGCGTCGGCGGTGTTGCGAGTCAACGTTCGAGCGTAGCGTAGCAAACGATCGGCAGTGAGATCGTACAACTTCCCCAATGCGACCAGATTCCCATGCCCTAATTGCAGAGCATAGGTCGCAACCTGCTTCGCCAAAGTTGTTTCAGGAACCGGCATAGGACGTCTTCGATGCTCGGAACGATTTTAAGGATGTCGCGCGACAGAATACCGCACGCCATAGAGATTGAAGCATGTTGTCCCATCTTTTGTCTAATCAATTCGCAGCAGAAACGAAGTTTTCGATGATTTTATCAAATTCAAGACACTGCAGCGAGCGTTGAGCGGCAGTTACCAGTCTGCCGCAAGCAATTGAAATATCAAGAGTTACGAATTGCAAAAGACGACGTATTGAAAGGGCGTTTCAAGCAGCGTGTGCCTTATTGACAACATGTTGCGAAAACTCGTCTTCGGATCGCTCAATTCAATGCTACATTTCCCCTAGGCTCGATTGTTCATGGCGATCGCGGGTATCAGTGCATGAGTCATGTACCACTCACCAGCGTGTTGTCGTGAGTTTCGAGGCGGAGTGAGATTCTATTATCCCGCGCACGGCTAGGAATGAGACGTTTGATCGCGGGGATCAGTATTGAACAAGACTCATTCGTGGCCGCAAACAGTAAAACTTGTTTTGCGGTTGTCGTTGCAAAGAATTTGCGGTTGTCGTTGCAAAGAAACCGAGCAGTTTGCACCGGACGAACGCCATTGATCATCCTCAAATTGGGTGATGGCTCAATCCGAGCACACTGTGAGACTCGAACATCAATCCTTGGACAAAAGGAATCAGCACGTGGCGAAGTATTTGGTGACTGGCGGCGCCGGTTTTATTGGCTCGCACATTGCGGAACGCCTGGTCGGACTGGGACAGGACGTTCGAGTACTGGACAACCTCAGCACTGGATCGCTCGACAACTTGGCGCACCTGGGTCGAGGCGTCGAATTCATTGAAGGTGATCTGCAAGATCCGGCTGTTGTGGCGCGTGCCGTGAAAGGCGTGGAAGTCGTGTTTCATCAAGGGGCATTGGCCTCCGTTCCGCGCAGCATTGCTTATCCCCTGGATACGCATCATGCCTGCGTGACCGGGACTGTCACATTATTGGATGCCTGTCGGAACTCTGGCGTTCGCCGAGTTGTCTATGCGGCTTCGAGCAGTGCTTATGGCAATTCGCCCATCATGCCGAAGACGGAAACTCAGTTGCCAGCACCGCTGTCGCCGTACGCCGCCGCAAAACTTGCCGGTGAATTGTACCTGGAGGCCTTTGCCGCTTCTTACAATCTGGAAACGGTACGCATCCGTTATTTCAATGTCTTCGGGCCTCGGCAGGATCCCAATAGTCCTTACTCCGCAGTGATCCCATTATTTATTTCCGCACTGTTAGGTGATCGGCAGCCCACAATTTACGGTGATGGTGAACAGTCTCGCGACTTCACCTATGTCGCGAATGTCGTTAACGCCAATCTGCTGGCCGCAGAGGCCAAAGGCGTTTCCGGGAAAGTCTACAACGTCGCCTGCGGCGGGTCGATCACGTTGCTCGAGTTGCTGCATGCGATCTGCGGGCTACTGGGAAAACCGTTCGCACCGGAATTCGGACCTGCCCGTGTGGGTGACGTGAAACATTCCTGGGCAGATATTCATCGCGCGGAAGAAGATCTCGGCTACCGCGTTGAGATTGATCTGCAGGAAGGTCTGCGACGGACCGTCGAATACTACGTGAAACAATATGAAAACCAAAAAAGCAAATCACAGACGTGTGGTGTGTGAGTTGCGTCGGATGTGTCAATTGGGAAGTCGTTGTAGTGCATAGCCCGTGGCCCCACTGGGGCAAGCCCGGTGTCGGGGGATCGGCGAATAGTGTCGAAATCATCATCTATTCGCCTCGGGTGCTCCATTACCTGTCGAGTCGATCGATTTCTGCCGAACTTTTGTTTCGAAGTTTTACCAATCCATAGTAAGGATTGCTTGCCGTGTCTAAAAAAAGCCCAGTCCCTTCGAGTTCGGATGCGACGGCGGAAGATATTCCCGTCTATGGTTCGCCGGCCGGAGTCACGACTCAAGGGAACCCTGATATCTGGAAAGTGGCACTGGGAGCCAAGTGGCTGCTGCTTCTGGGATTGGGAATTGGTTTGGGGCTCGGCTATCTGACATTGTTGAGATATGGCCCGACCTACGACGCCAGCGCTCGCCTGCTGGTCACGAAAAAAATCCCCAAACAATTAAAAGAAGATGACCGCGATGCCGGATCGATCGGCGATCGCGCCGAGCACATTCATATTATTCTGAGCCCCAAAGTCATCCTTCCGGCCATTGAAAAACATCATCTCGATCAGCTCAAGTCATTGGCCGGCGATGATGAAGCCGAACGCTCAATCATCGACTCGTTACGAGTCCGTCGGGTTGGTGGTCAAGAGAAATCGATGATCAACGTCTTCGAACTGACATTCAATTGGGGCAATGAAAATGAGGCCAACAAGATTCTGACGGCAGTGATCGATGCGTATAATGACTATCTCCTGGCGACCCGCAATAAGCACGGTACGGAATCGATTGGCGCCATTCAGAAGGCGGCCGACACGCTGTGGGGTCAATTGAAGTTGAAGGAAAAGGCGTACAGCGATTTTCGGCAGAAAGCGCCGCTGATCTGGAAAACGGCCGCCGGTGTCAACGGTCAGTCGGGCGACGTGACGAATGTGTTTCAGCAACAGTTGCTGGATTACGATGCGGAGCGGCGCAAGAATCGGGCGGAAATCACGAATGTGCAGTCGAAAGCCAGTGCCCTGGAGGCCGCAATTAGTCGTGGCGATTCCCCGGAAAATCTGGAAATTCTCGTGCGAAATCTGATGCAATTGCAGGGGGGGAATATCGCAGCGTCCCTGGTTGCGAGCGATAATGGGCAAGTTTCGAACTTGCAGAGCACATTGCTGCCCTATCTGCTGGACGAAGCGAAGTTGATGCGAGCGGGGTTTGGACCAAACTATCAGGGATTGGTTGCCGTTCGTGAAAACATTCGCCGCGTGAAGGATTTCTTCAGACGACAGGGAACGGTATTGCCCGAGGAACGCGTCGTCAGCGACAAGAATGGCAAACCCAAAGTCGTGCAACAGACGGACGTAGTCGCCATTTATCGAATGGCCTTGCGGTTCTCTCTGGATCAGCTCACGAAACGGGACCTGGAGTTAACCAAGTTGTTTGATACTGCGGATAAGGAAGTCAAGAAATTTGACCACATTCTGACGCAGGACAAAGCGTTCAACGAAGACATTATACGACTGAAGACGTTGCATTCGGACGAACTCAATCGACTCTCCAAAGCCGAACTCGTGATGAACGACGAAGGCTATTCCATGGAAGAGATTGGTCCGGTGCACACGGAAAAGTCCATGAAGCGCCCCATCCAATGCCTGGGAATGGGAGGTCTGTTGGGGATCGCTGTGGCGTTCGGACTGGCATATATGCGGGTCCTGACGGATAACCGATTGAAAGTTCCAGAGGATATCCGCAATCAATTCGGGCTGTCCATTCTGGGACAGATTCCCGGTTTCTCGCAACATAGTCTTCAGGCGGCAGCACGCAATCGACCGGATCTTGAACCCTCTTTATTCTACATTTCACGCCCCGGTTCCGTTGAGGCGGAAGCTTATCGCAGCGTCCGGACGTCGTTGTTCTTCCGCTGCCAGAAGTCAGGCCACCAGATCCTTCAAGTCACCAGTCCTGAACCCCAGGATGGAAAAACGACCCTGGCCGCCAATCTGGCCTTGGCCATGGCCCATGCTGGTAAACGCGTGTTGCTGATTGATGCGGATCTCCGTTGTCCCAAAGTTCACAAGCTGTTTCGAATGCGCCACGAAATTGGTCTAAGCGATGTCGTCAGCGGCGAGATCCAACTCGAGAATGCAGTTCAGTCTTCCGAAATCGCGGGACTCTCCTTGTTGGCAGCGGGCTTGACACCGATGAATCCGGCCGAATTGCTGGGCGGACAGGCATTCGAAAGCCTCCTGGAAAGCTGTCGCAGCTCCTACGACTTCATTGTTGTCGACACGCCCCCGCTGATGGCGGTCAGTGATCCGTGTGTCGTCGCCAGTCGAGTCGACGCGTTGATCCTCGTCGTCCGCCTCGGAAAGAACAAACTCACGACGATTCGAAGATCGTGCGATCTGCTCTCCAATCTGGGGATCAGCGTCCTGGGAGCCGTCGTAAATGACGTCCCGGATCCTGCCACTCCGGCTTACGGTGGTGCGTATCGCGACGGCTATCTTCCTGGCACATCCAAGAGCCAGGCGAGCCGTCCAGTCCAAGTTTCCGCGCCAATTATGGTTTCGGCACCGATGACAGTCTCCGCACCGGTCATGCCATCGTCGCCAAAACCGGCGCGAGTTCGGGGCTGAAATGTCTCTTTAAATAACATGTGCCGCCCGGGGGCGGCACATGTTCAATTCAATTTCTCATATTCCGGGCTTAATACCGATAGTGTTCTGGCTTATAAGGACCTTCGGTTGAAACGCCGATGTATTCCGCTTGCTTCGCGGTCAACTTCGTCAGCTTCACGCCCAATTTGCCCAAGTGCAGGCGGGCGACTTCTTCGTCCAGCTTCTTTGGCAACATATGCACGCCCAGGGCGAACTTGTTGTTGGTGTCCCACAGAGCAATCTGAGCCAGAACCTGGTTCGAAAAACTGTTGGACATGACGAACGAAGGGTGACCGTGAGCACAACCCAGGTTGACCAGTCGACCTTCGGCCAAGACGACAATCGCCCTGCCGCTGGGGTAAACGAACTTGTCAACTTGCGGCTTGATGTTGATTCGGGTGATCTTCGGATCGTTCATCAATGATGAAATCTGAATCTCGGAATCAAAGTGGCCAATGTTGCAGACAATCGCATTCTGCCGCATCACATCGAGATGCTCCTTGCGGATGACATCGATGCAGCCCGTGGCCGTGACGAAAATGTCGCCTTGTGTGGCCACTTCTTCCATCGTCGCAACCTGGTAACCTTCCATCGCCGCCTGTAAGGCATTGATGGGGTCGATTTCCGTCACAATGACACGCGCCCCAAGGCGGCTCATTGCGTGGGCACAGCCCTTGCCGACGTCTCCGTAACCACAGACAACGACAACCTTACCGGCAACCATAATATCGGTCGCCCGCTTGATGCCATCGGCCAGTGATTCGCGGCAACCATACAGGTTGTCAAACTTGCTCTTGGTCACGGAATCATTGACGTTGATCGCTGGAACGGCCAGCTTACCCGCCTTGTGCATCTCATAGAGACGATGCACGCCGGTGGTGGTTTCTTCGCTGATGCCGCGAATTCCGCCGAGCAATTCCGGGAACTTGTCGTGCACCATGACGGTCAAATCACCGCCATCGTCCAGAATCATGTTCAAGGGCTGACCATCGGGCCAGAACAGTGTTTGCTCGATGCACCAGTCGAATTCTTCCGCGTTCATACCCTTCCAGGCAAACACGGGAATTCCGGCGGCAGCAATTGCTGCAGCAGCGTGGTCTTGCGTTGAAAAGATGTTACAGCTCGACCAGCGAACTTCGGCACCCAAAACGATCAGGGTTTCGATCAGAACGGCCGTCTGAATCGTCATATGCAGGCAACCAGCAATGCGCGCTCCTTTGAGCGGCTTGGAGGTTCCATACTTTTCGCGCAGGGCCATCAGGCCCGGCATTTCATTTTCGGAAAGTTCGATTTCCTTGCGGCCCCATTCGGCCAGACTCATGTCTTTAACTTTGTACGGAAGCGCTGCGGTGGAAACGGTGGCCATGTGGACTCCTGAATACAAAAAGCGGAGAGTTTCTTCCTGCGGGCCGGACGAAACCGCGAACGGACAACTGGATTAATCATGCCCGATACAATTCGCGGTTCGACCAGGCGGGGAAGAGACATTGCACTCCCCGTATGTTCACGTCGATTTCTGCCAGAACTTGCTACAAGATAGGCGCGCGGAGCAAAAACGGCAACCGATCTTTAAAAAGAGACGTTTTGCGTCTCATTTCCCTGCGGAGCAGGGAACGTTGTTTGTTACAGCGCTGCTTCTCTGCGGGCTGTTCAGATTCGAGTTCTCGCGAAGCAGAGCTTCGAGATTGTGCGTTCCCAGGCAGAGCCTGGGAACGAGGATCCTTAGGTATTTGCGGTTTCTACAGCGAACCAATCCTGTAACGCCTTGATATGCGGCACCGGATTCTTGGTCAATGCTTCCAAAGCCCGGACGACCGCCTGACACCCGGCGACTGTTGTGACGCACGGCACGCCGTACATCACCGCAGCTGACCGAATCCGACCTTCATCCGTATGGGCGCCGCGACCACTCGGAGTATTGAAAATCAATTGGACCTGGCCATTCGCCATGTGATCCAGCAGATTGGGGCGCCCTTCCTGGAGTTTCCGGACGACATCAATCTTGACTCCAGCAGCCTGCATGACGCGGGCTGTGCCCGAAGTCGCCAGCAACTTGTAGCCCATTTGTTCCAGACGCTTAGCGGGCTCAATCAAGGCCTCTTTGTGGCGGCCGGCCATGCTGATGAAGACAGTCCCCTCACGCGGAAGTTGATTGCCGGCAGCGACTTGACTCTTGGCAAACGCAATCGGGAACTCCTCATGGATGCCCATGACTTCACCCGTGGACCGCATTTCCGGTCCCAGAATGATGTCGACCCCGGCGAACCGATTGAAGGGGAAGACACTTTCTTTCACAGAATAGTGAGTCGGTACGACTTCCTTCGTGATGCCCTGTGACCGCAAGGATTCGCCCGCCATGACCTTGGCCGCAATCTTGGCCAGCGGAACGTTGGTCGCCTTAGAGACGAACGGCGACGTCCGGCTGGCCCGGGGATTCACTTCCAGGACATAAACAAGGTGCTTGCCTTCGACTGTCTTGACGGCATATTGCACATTCATCAAACCGCGAACATTCAAACTGCGTGCCATGGCGTAGGTGGCCTGCTTGATTTCCTCAACAACTGAGGCCGGGAGCGAGAATGGCGGAATGGCACACGCGGAATCACCCGAATGGATACCCGCTTCTTCGATGTGTTCCATCACGCCGCCGACGATCACCAGTTCGCCGTCAGCCACCGCGTCGACATCGACTTCGATGGCGTCTTCCAGGAATTTGTCGATCAGGACAGGGTGGTCGGGAGCCACGTCCAATGCCTGTGCCATGAATTTGGCGAGCGACACATCATCATAACAAATCTCCATCGCCCGGCCGCCGAGCACGTAGCTGGGACGTACCAGTACGGGATATCCAATTTGCTCCACAATGTGCCGGGCCTCGGCCAAAACCTTGGCCGTTCCATTCGGCGGTTGCCGTAAACCGAGTCGTTCCAGCAAGGCTTGAAAGCGTTTACGGTCTTCAGCGATATCAATGGAATCGGGACTTGTCCCCAGGATCCGGACGCCTGCCGCTTCCAATCCTCGAGCCAGATTCAACGGTGTTTGACCACCAAACTGGACGATGACACCTTCTGGTTGCAGCCGGTCGCAGATATTGAGGACGTCTTCAGTCGTCAGCGGCTCGAAGAACAGCAGGTCCGATGTATCGTAATCGGTGGAGACCGTTTCCGGGTTCGAATTGACCATGATGGTCTCGATACCCATTTCCTGCAGCGCATAGGACGCCTGACAACAACAATAGTCGAACTCGATGCCCTGGCCGATTCGATTCGGCCCGCCACCCAGAATCATGATTCTGCGTTTCTTGGGGTTTGGCCCGGGTGACTCGTCTTCGTCTTCATAGGACGAATAGTAATAGGGTGTGTAGGCCGGAAATTCCGCTGCGCATGTATCAACCAACTTATATGTCGCGATGATGCCCAGTGATTTTCGCCGGCTGCGAACTTCCATCTCGGCGGTGTCCCACCACCATGAAAGTTGCTTATCCGAATAGCCGAGTTGCTTTAATCGCCGCAGCTCAGTGGCTGGAACATCTTCCAGCCGCTTAAAGGCCTTGATCTCCTCTTCGGTGTTGCACAACTGTTGGATCTGATCCAGGAACCAGGGATCGATGTCTGACAGACGGTGAATATCGGCGATCGTCATCCCGGCTTTAAAACCATAACGGATGAAAAACATCCGCTCGGCAGTCGGCGTGGCAATCTTTTGCTCGATTTCATCGAAGCTGGGCTGCAGTGGTGTGCCCCAGAGATCCTTCTTGCCTCCGCCGAGACCAAAATGGCCGATTTCCAGACCGCGAAGCGCCTTTTGAAGAGATTCTTTGAAAGTCCGGCCAATGGCCATTGTTTCGCCGACCGACTTCATCTGCACGGTCAACGTCGGATCGGCATCGGGAAATTTTTCGAAGGTCCAGCGGGGAATTTTCGTCACGACGTAGTCGATTGTCGGTTCGAAACAAGCCAGGGTTTCGCGAGTGATATCGTTTCGGATTTCATCGAGTCGATAACCGACGGCCAGCTTGGCAGCGATCTTAGCGATTGGGAATCCAGTCGCCTTCGAGGCCAGGGCACTCGATCGGCTGACTCGCGGATTCATCTCAATGACGACCATCCGGCCATCGTCTGGATTAATGGCGAATTGAACATTCGAACCACCGGTTTC
>JAQGHT010001067.1 GCA_028291565.1 Planctomycetaceae bacterium
TTGGCTGCATCATTCCAACGCGCGGCCCATTGGCGGAATTGTTTACCGTAATCCTCGGAACCTTCCGCCCCGACAACGATGATCACGGTCGCGTGCGGTGTCTCGGCAGGGGCTTGGAAGAACGCGGTCCAGGTAAGCAGCAGGAAGAATGACATGGATGCTGTCTTTGTAATTCAAGTTGCGTCGTAGCATAAGCCTCTGGCTTGTGCGAATGAATGGGACCTATGATCGAAAGCATGTGTACACTGCATGAGTTGCATGTATTTCAAAAGTCAAACTTGCAACACGCATGCTTCGTTTTCGATAAAGTTCGCTATTTTAAAATGTGAATTTTACTTGGTTACGCTTGACCTGACGGACAAGCCAGCGGCAGCCAGCGGCTTATCCTACGAATTATGGTAATCCTTTCCATCGTCGCAGGCCCCATTCGGCAACCAGGCAGGCAATCGCCAATATGAACACGGAAGTTTGATGCCATAACGGATAAGTCCAGGTCTCGACAATTGGTATTTTGCGATTCGGCAAACTGCTAACGAATTGATTCAGAGCGTTCGCATTCAGAACTTCGCCCCCACTTTGCTGGGCCAGTTGATCCAGGAGCGAACGATTAACGGTCAACGTGCGGAACTCCTCGGTCTGGGGTTCCGAGGTCCAGCCGATTTCTCGCTGGCCGACTTCACTGCCGTCCGCGGCTGTGACCGTCACATTCGCGCGGTAAGCGCCAGGAGAACGCGGAGCAAACAGCGCCGTGTACTGCCCGGGACTCTTGTCGCTGCTCTCGGCAACGATGTCAACCTTGCGATTGTCGGGCAGTTGTACCTTTAATGTGACGTTCGCGTTATCGAGTGGTTCGCACTTGAGATCTCGAGCGCGGATGAGTATCTGCACCGCAGGCAAGGCTCCAATTGAAGTTCGGCTGGTTTCAACTTCAACCCTGCCAGGAACGTCTGAAACGAGCCACCGGACCATTTGACGCCAGGATTTATCGAGGTCACTGTCGCTGACTTCAGGGCGCCGTAAGTGCCAGCGCCACAAATCGCCGATCAGTAAGGCTGCGGTGCGGCCGCGACCAAATTGCTGAGCGACCAGCGCAGGGCGGGGTGTGCCATCCGCAGCCGTGACCTCTGCCAGCACCGACGCACCAGGTTTGATGGCTCGAACTGTGTTCAAACTGTTGAATTCCGGCATCTCCGTCAGACGCTTTTTCTCGTCTTCTTCATTCGTCCGGACGCGAATCCACGACTGCAGCCAACCCTCGCGAGTGAGCGACAGCCGATAACCCCCTTCAACGGCGGTTGTTTCGGCCCGATCCAGATAAACGGGCAACATTTCTCCGATCGCGGCCCGCTGATAGCCCCCTTCAACAAACGAATCTTTGCCGCCAAGCATTAGCAACCCGCCACCTCGGCGGCTGACGAACTGCTGCAACAAGGACATTTGATCCTGAGTGAAAAAGGCCGCTTCAATGTCGTCGAGAATCACGGCGTGGTATTTGAACAGATCTTCAAAGCTCTTGGGGAAACCGCCACGAAGCTCGTCTTTGTCATTGATTCCCAGACGCAGCAAGACCGGTTCGTCATATTGTTCCGCCTGCTCGTCACTCTGGTTTCCAAAGCCACGAAACAAGGGGTTGGTCCGTTCGCCTGATCGGCTGAGGAATTTGAATTTCGGCTCCCGCTTGGCGATTCGCACCAGACCGAGCAATTGGACCTCATCGTCTGCCGCGAGTGCCCTGCGCAGGAATTTGAATTCCCAGTTGGGACGTCCAGAGACGTACAGGACGCGGTAGGGGCCGCGACCGCGGTCGACGGTGACAATGCGGCGATTGTTTGCCAGTGTCGCTTCGCGTGAGACTCCGACACCCTCCTGGAATTTCTCTTCGCCGGGCAGGAAAGCCTGAATGGTGTAGAAGCTCACACCAGACTTTTCCGGACGCAGCAAAAATCGTTCGACTGCAGGTTGACCTTCGATCGGGTTGGCCACGTCCCGACGTTCGATTTCCTTACCCGCTTCGTCGATCAGGCGCAGGCCGATCTTGGTGCCCGGCAAAGCCCGGCCTTCGACCGTCGCGGTGATCGTTACGGGCGCCGCTTCGAAGTTGGTCTGACTGACCGCGACATGTGACACTGACAGGTCGGCCAGATCGCTTTCGGCACCAATCATTACGGGATAGATCGGGGGCATCGCTTTCGCGTCAATAACCGCTTCGGTCGCGGCGTCGACCAGGTCAGTCGCGTTACCATCTGTCAACAATAAGATTCCCGCAACTGGTTGGCCTCGGAAACGATCCGTTAAAGATGTCAACGAATTCTTCAGTGCGGAGGCTTCGCCGTCGAGTGTCAATTCATCGAATGCTTTCACGCTGCGCAGGTTCATGTCGAAGACATATCGGCGAACGTCAAAGTCCTGTCCGAGCCGAGCCAGCCACGGTATGTCTGCTTTCAGTCGATCCTGCATGACGGCACCACGCGATTTGCTTTGCCCTTTGTCAGAGAGCTGCAAACTGCGGCTGTTATCGGCCACTACCAGGAACAGATTACTGCCGGGTCTTGGTCGCGTTCCGGTGAACAAGGGCTCGATCAAGCATGCCGCGAGCGCGATGATTCCGACGACTTTTAGCGTCGCAGCCAAACCGCGCAACCAGGACGCGGAGCCTCCGCGGCGGTACGATCCCACGACCGCCACGACGGCTAAGACCGCCAGCAGGACTGCCGCGCCGAGCCAGTTTTGAGCTCCTAAGGTGAATTCGGCCAGGATCATTTACCGTTCCCGAGTTGTTCGTAGTAGCGGCGTGTTTTCTCAGAGTATTTCGGCGGGACCGGATCGCGGTCCAGAGGCACGATGGCCTGTTTCGAATTCCGGCGCAGCAATTCGTCTGCAACGCGGTTTGAGAGTTCGATTAATGGCTCCGCAACGTTGACCCGTACCAGTTTCCAGTTCGGTTCTGCAGAATGGCGCTTCATTTCCGCGCGAATGGATCGAGCCTGTTCGCGAATTCGAGCCGCTTCTGCCCGCAGTTCTGGATTATCCACCATTTCTTCCACATCGCGCAATCGATCAGACCAGTTCATAAAATCCTGACCTGAAATTGGAGCGGTCATTGATTCGGCCGTGCCGTCGATGATACCGCCGCCGGCCCCCGTAGGATTGCCAGCTCGCGCAGGTCCACGAGGACCGCCGCGTTGACCCTGTTGTTGTCCGCCTTGTGATCGTTGACCGGGCTGATTTTGCAGACCGGGTTGAGGCGGTGCGCCGTTCTGTGGCTGACCTTGTCCTTGCCCTTGGCCCCGTTGTTGTCCTGGATGCATCGGTTGCCGTCCCGCTTGACCCTGCCCCTGCTGCGGCTCTCCGTTCGGATTCTCTCCAGGTTGCTGGCCATTGTTTTCAGGTTCTTCGCCTTGAGCAGGTCTTTCCCCAGGTTGACGTGTACCCGGTTGGCCTGCACTGGATTGTCCCGCGCCCGGTTGCGGCTGTCCTGGTTGTCGTGCCCCCGGTTGTTGTCCACGCCCCGGACGTTCGCCTTGAGGGGAATCTTGAGATCCAGACTGAGGCGGCTGTTGTTCGCCGTTCGGAGGCTGGCCGTTTTGAGGTCGCCCGGGTGTCCCCGCGCCAGGCTGCTGGCCACGCTGTCCTGGACTTTGAGGCCTACCCGATTGTGGCGCACCCGGTTGACCTTGCTCAGCTTGAGCCTGCCCCGGTTGGCGTTCGCCATTGGGTTGCTGGTTGGGGTTCTTTTGTTGAGCGGACTGATTCTGTCCCTCAGAGGACGATCCTTTTTCCATGGGATTGGGATTTGGCGTCCCAGGTTCGCGACCGGCAGCGACCTGCGGTAGCTCTTCGGGAGCATTGCGGGCGATTTCCTGATTGAGTTCTTGAGCCAGGTTTTTCAGTTGTTCCCGCGCTCTCCGGAGTGCTTCAGTTTCATCGCCGAGAACGGATTCGGCTGCTTTCTCGATTCCCTCACGGAGTTGATTAATGCCTTTTCCGGCGATTCGCTCGACCTGTCGGGCGTCCTCCAGGAGTCCCTGTCGCAAGGACCGACTGGTGGCGTCGAGCGCGGGTTGTACTTTTTGATCCTGCAGGTTTCGAGCCGTGTCCTGTAATCGTTCGGATAGTAGCGGTTCTGTTTGTTCCGCGTCTTCAACCGTCTGCTTCAGGCGTTCGGTCAATGTTGAGAGCCGTTCTTTTTGTTCATTCAATCCTTTGGCAATCTCATCACTACGATTGTCATCGCGCAGCGATTTCTTGGCGGGATCAGGTTGCGCGGTCTCGGCCAGTTGTTCGGAGATCTTTTTCTCCTGCTGATCAAGAGCCCGCGCCGCGTCCCGCATTTCTCGCATTTCTTCATTGAACCGGCCCGAAGCACGACGCCGGAATTCATTGCGCAATTCGTCGAACTCTTTCTCGGCCCGAGTCCCCGACGCGGCGGCCTGAGTCACCTTGTCTTTTTCCAGCGATTCAGAGGCCCGGCGAACTTGATCGCGCGCCTGTTCGAGTTGCTGACGTTCCTCAGCCATCCGTTCCTGATTGTCGGGAGTCTCCATTCGTGACTGCAATTCGTCGGTGTCTCGGAGAACGTCTCGTTGTTCGTCCTGCAATCGTTTCAGTTGCTGACGAATTTCTTCTTTCTTCTGTTCGTTTTGGGCTTCCTGAAGCACGGATTGCAGGTCTTTCAGACGTTCATTGAGATCGTGTTGCCGGCGAGCGAGTTCTTTGAGACGATTCAAAACCTGCTTCGTCTCGCGGTCTTCGGGTTTTTCGGGCTGAGCCTGAGCCAGTCGTTGTGTTTCATATCGATTTTCCTCATTCGTCAGATCGAGTTGTTGCAATTGTTGCCGCTGCTGCTGTGAGCGTGCGGCCTGACTGCTGCTGGAGCTGCTCGATTGCTGTTGACGCACGATCTCATGCTCGCGGGCGCGGAGTTTCAGCAGTGCCTGATAGGCAGATTGTTCGGCTGCCAGAGCCGGTTGCAATGGTGCGACGGCTGGCTGTTCATGAGCCGCTTTCAGTTGTTTGACCGCCAGCGTCATGGCATCCATGACAGTGACCAGGTGGTTCATCGCCTCTGGATCGGTCACCGTACTGCCGAGTGTTTCGACTTGTTCGATCGCTTCGCTTTGAGATTGCGAAATCTGATTGACGTCCTCAGTAAACGATGGAGTCGGTTTGGCGCCGGTCTCGCGTCGCACGAGTTTCCACGTGGCATTGATAATGTCTTTCTGCAACTGAGCCAGCTGTTGGGCGGCCTGGGCGTTTTGACTTCCCGCTTGCTGTTGTTGCTGACGTTGCTGCTGTTGTCCGCCGGGCGGTTGCTGTCCCTGTCGGAAGATCTCATCAAAGTGACGCACTTCCGCGAAATACATGTCGCTCGATGTCCGTCGCAGTTTTCCGTCCGGTCCGAAATCTTCGGCCCAGAAGTGATAAGCGAGCAACTGATCTGGCTGAGCTTGCAGCTCTTCGAAACGAATGAGATTGGCGAGTTCATGTTTTTGCCGCGCGGCGGCATTTTCGCCAAGCACCAGATCGGTCGTCGGTTGTCCCGCCAAGCCGAAACTGAGTCCCATTCGTTTCACGCCGTAGTCATCCCACGCGGTCGCCTTGACATCCAGTTCTTCCAGCGGCGACACTTCCAGATCGCGGCCGGGGGCAACCAGCTTGAGTGTTGGCGGCTGGTTGGGCACGACTTGCACAACAAGCAGCACTTTTTCGGTATTGTGCCGTCCCGCTTCGTCGATCAGCTCCAGCTTAAATCGCCGTGTCTTCTCCGCAGTAAACTTGACGTCATACAAGTGGTTCTCTCGCGCGGTCAAAGTCAGGCTGCTTTCGGCATTCGCGGCTGCTGGTTTATCTCCGTCCTTTCCGGACGCGACTGCAGCCTCGGCATTACGTTTTTCACCGGGTCCAGGCGTATTGTTGTCAATAAGTCTGGCGGATTTGACAGACTTATTGAGCTGGCACAGAATTGCAACTTCTGTCCCTTCCACGACGGAGATCGTGCGAATGTCCTGAATCAAACGCTCTTCGAGACCCGTGTATTTTGGGTAAGTCAAACGCACATCAGCACGTTCCAGTCGAGGATATTCAAAAACCGTGACGTGGTAGGTTGGACTGAAGTGGCCCCCAAGTTCGACTCGATATTCGAACGGTTCGGTTACGACCGCGACCCGGCCCCCAAAAATCGGGTCGTCCAGACTGGGCGCCATTTCCTGGCGAACGGTCTCACCTCCCGCTGGTAAAGTCACCAGTGTTGCATCCGCGGGCAGCGGACCTTTGACTCGAGCCAGCACTAACAGGCTGCTGCCGCGTTCGACTTCGGTGTCACCGGGCTCAACAGAAACAGAGAATTCGCCCGTGGCAGTGGCCTTGTGAAGGGGTTTCTTCGTGTTACCAGTGAGTGAGTCGCTAGCTGGAGTTGTCCGTCCGACGCACAGGATGAATAGCCCGAACGTTGCCATGCTGGCGGCCATTGAGAGCAGCATGCGTTGCTTGGACACGACCCGCGACCAATCGTTCGAGGCCGCGTGCCGCAATGCTTGTCGGATCACACTTTCCTGGAGAAATCCAAATCGACCGTCGGGGAGTTCAGGAGTTTGCTCGATCGCGGCCAACAGGCAACTGTCCAGGTTTGGAAACTTCTCTTCGACTTGCCGAGCGACCCAGTATCGGTCCGCGGTCAGAAATCGCAAATGAAAGATGGAGTAGACGAGGAGTACCCCGGTAGCCAGGATCATCGCGTTGGCGTAGGGCCAGGAACTCACTGTGAATGAAAATCCCATGAAGCGCGCGGTCAATGCGACGACCGCGCCAAACAACCATGCCGCGGCATAAGTTTGCCAGCCCCACAGTCGTTGAAACCGCAGCGCCACCTTTTCCAGCTCAATCGCCAGTCGGTTTTGGATCATGGGAGACCTCAATGAATTAGGATTCTCGTAAAATATTGGCGAATTGTGGGATTCACGAATTTCATGCCTCCAAGGGCGCCAGACCTTGGAGACGTAGCATAAGCCGCTGGCTTGTGCGGTATGGGACGTATGAGACTTATTTCAAATCAGTCACATGATTCACATTCAATAGTCGCAAGTTGTTTTTTTGCACAATCATCTCCAGAAGGGGTGCGGTTATTATTTCGCGTTTCATGGATCTAAATCGCCGGATTCGACACTGCCGTTCTTAAGGCACGTTCCTGTCTTCCTGCCAGCCATGTTTCAAATATAAGCGTACCAATTGCCACCACGATCAACCAACGCCAAATCTTTTGGCGATTCTCGAGTTCGGTGTCTCGCTGCTGGCGAATCCGATCGACTCGTTCAGAGCGACTCAGTTCGGCCCCCATGCGAACTCCACCTTGTTCCAATTGCTCCAGATCCAGCGGAGCCGTATTACTTTCGGCCATTGCCAAATTGACAGCGAACCGTGTTTCTTTTGGGCTCGTCTTCGCAAGGTAAATGCCCGGTCGGTCGGTGGCCGTAAACGTTGCCTGCCCCGCATCGACAGAACTATCCCGCCGCTCAGGACCCTGAACGACGATTGCCGGGCTGGTTTTGTCCCGTGGCAAATTGACGGGTTCATTGACCGTGACACGGGCGGCGGTCCCGGTGTTTCCGCTGGCCAGATCCAACAGCGATCCGATAAATGGGACGAATTTGCTGGAAACCGCGAATTGACTGTCACGTGGCTGCCAACCACTCAAGAGCGCGAGAACTCGTCCCTGGCCACTCAGCCGTTCCAACAGGGCGGGGTCATGGTTGTCAAACCGGGCGATTACATGCGTTGTTACTGGTTTTTTTAATTCGACCGCGATGTGTTTCCAGAAGTGAATCTTGGTGAAATCACTGTATCGAGCACCCGCCACCGAGGCGAATAACGGATGCACAAAGTCGATGTCACCAAGTAATAAGTACTTGTTCGCGGCGGCTGCAGGCTTTGTCTCTTCCGTCACTTTTTCGAATAGTGCGAGATCGTCGAAGAATGTGGAGAGAGTCACTGCGGCATCGCGATTTTCGGGAACGAACAAGAGCGTGCCGCCTCGTTCGACATAAGTTTTCAGCGGCGTTTGCCATTCTGTGATCACTGGTCGCGTCACGACAATCAGTGCGGGCGCGGAGTCTGCGGGAGCGAACAATGGCAGTTTTTCGTCGATCGATTTGACTTCAACTTGTCGTAATGGATCATTCGCGACCGCCAACCTCAAGAAATACTGCAGGCCCTCAGGACTATCAGGCTTGTCGGCTCCCGCATACAGGATCGTGGCCGACAGCTTGAGCGGCGGCACCACGTAATACGTGTTGTCGAAATCCTGATCGTCGCCGCGCAATACGATTCGATCTGCTGCGAGGTCATCGACACCGCGCGGTAATCGCACAACACGGCTTTGGCCCGCCGGAACGTAAACGGCGACCTCATTGGACTTCTTGGCTGGACTTTTGTCGCTAACCCAATTCAAAAAGAATTGGTCAGTCTTCGAATCGCTCGCATTGACGACCCGGACTCGGGTTTCCGTCAGGTCATCGCCTTCCTCATTCGGCAGAACGTGGGCAAACGCATTCGTCGTCTTGATGAGTTTGACGGGGTGTGCCACAACGGGGACCCGTTTGGGCCATTCGAACGAACGGACGGCCTCCGTCCGACTGCCTGCCTGGAAATCACTGATCACCACAATCTGTGGTTCGAGAGTTGACTGCCGGGCGTCACTGGATGAGTCCAGTTCACTCGCGACCGCCACCAATGCCGTGCCCAGATCGGTCGTATTCCAGTCAGGTTGCAGCTGGTGTAATCGATTGCGAATCACTTGCGGCTTGTCGTCGATTGCGGCCGATTCTTCCAGGGCGAAATCGACGATTGTCTGGAGCCGATTGCTGAATGTGAACAGGGCGACATCGTCCTGCGGATTCAGTTCGTCAAGTTCCTTTTCGGCTTGGGCGATTGCCTGTTGCCAAAGGTCTCCGCGACGCATACTGGCGCTCGAGTCAATCAAGATCGCCACCCGCCGGCCGGAAAGGTCGGCCAGCGACAAGAGCGATGCTTCACGCAAGAAGGGGCGGGAGAACGCGAACGCGACGCAGGCTAAGGCCGCCAGACGCAGGAGCAGTAACAGGATCTGGTCAATCCGGCTACGGCGCGTCAGCTTGGGGATTGTCGGTGACAGGAACATCAGCGAACTGAAATCCTGACGTCCGCGTGGTGTACGACGAACGAGGTGGAAAATCAGCGGCAGCGACAGTGCCGACAGTCCAGCCAGGTAAAGCGGTATCAAAGCACCCATCAGCGGCCTCCCGGGGTGGAAGACCGCGCGACGCCCGGCCGGCGCGAAACCGTCCGTCCGCGTCGCATTCGGGCCTTCAATAAGTCCAATAACGCGTAATCCAGCGGTTGATCGGTCGTCAGCTCGTAATAGTCCATGCCCAGACTGTCGCACACACGCTTCAGTTCGCGAGCATGCTCGGTAAAACGTTGTTGATAACTGGCCCGGACCGCCTGCGGATCGACATACAGTTCGCGGCCGCTTTCCATGTCATAAAAGAGGGACTCGTCCTGAAACTGAAAACTGACTTCGACAGGATCGAGTGTCCGGATCACAACCACTTCGTGGCCCTGCGATCGCAGATATCCGAGTTTCGTTTCCAGCGTGTCAATCGGGGCGAGCAGGTCTGACAACAGGACGACCAGGCCGCGCTTGCGGGCTGTTTTCGCGATTTGCTCCAAAGGCAGACCCAGATCGGTCGCCGTTCCCGCAGGAGCCTGTTCGAGGCACATCATGACGCGATGCATATGTCCCGAGCGAAAGCGAGCCGGCAGGTAGTCCCGAATCGTTTGATCGAAGGTAATCAACCCGACCGCATCACGCTGCAATGTCAAAAAGTAGGCGATCGTGGCGGCAACCGTCTTGGCGTATTCCGCCTTATCATAGTCACGCGGCGCGGCTCGAAAGGCCATGGATCGGCTGAGATCGACGAGCAGGTAACACCGCAGATTGGTCTCGTCCTCGAATCGCTTGAGGTAATAGCGATCCGTCCGGGCATAGAGCCGCCAGTCGAGAAAGCGGAGATCGTCGCCGGGCGAATACTGACGATATTCTGAGAACTCGACGGAGAATCCATGATACGGGCTGCGATGTAGACCACTCAGGAATCCATCGACGACTGCTTTCGCACGCAACTCCAGGTTCTTGATGCGCATCAGGGCGGAAGGGTCGATGTGATGCAACCCGTTGGCCCCGCGCGCGGTGCCCGAGGCCGTCCCGGTCGGGGGCTTTCCGCTGTCAGGTTGCTTGGCGACCGCCATTGGCGCTTCCTTTGATACGTTTCAGGGGCTACAGCGGATTCAGTTAGGGTTTGACGCGAAATACAACAAAACTCCAGTCGAATCTCAAGCATCGACTGTCAAACGCAAAGTGAGCGCGCTATAGTTACTTTGGTGGTTCAATCGTCTCCAGCAAACGGCTGATGACATGATCGACAGAAATTCCTTCTGCTTCAGCACGATAGCCAACCAGGATACGATGTCTCAGCGTCGGGGCGACCAGGGCTCGAATGTCGTCAACGGTGACGTGACTGCGGCCCTGCAATAAGACTCGGGCTTTCGCTCCCAGCACCGCATACTGTGCCGCCCGGGTTCCCGCACCCCAGCTGACCCAATCGTTGACAAATCCTGGCGTCGTCGCCTGCCCTGGCCGACTGGCAGCAGCGAGCCGCACGGCGTAACGGACCACGTTTTCCGCAATCGGAACTTTTTGAACCACTTGATGAAATCGCCGCACGTCGGCGCCCGAAAACAACGAGGTGATCGGTTCGGAACGGCGAGAAGTGGTCTGCTGTACGACGGCGACTTCGTCATCTTCTGGCAGGTAGTCGATCAGGACATTGAACATGAACCGGTCGAGCTGAGCTTCGGGAAGCGGATAGGTCCCTTCCATTTCGATTGGATTCTGGGTCGCCAACACGAAGAAGGGTTCTTCCAGCGGGTATCTGACACCGGCAATCGTGACCTGGTGCTCCTGCATCGCTTCCAGCAGTGCGGCCTGCGTTTTGGGTGGTGTGCGATTGATTTCGTCGGCCAGAATCATATTGCCAAAGATCGGGCCTTTGACGAATGTCATCTTTCGATGTCCATCCGAAGTCTGTTCGAGGATCTCGGTCCCGGTAATGTCCGCGGGCATCAGGTCTGGCGTAAATTGGATGCGTTGGAACTTCAGGTCGAAGACCTGCGCGATCGATCGGACGAGCAATGTTTTGGCAAGGCCGGGCGCGCCTGTGATCAGGCAATGGCCTCCCGCGAACAGGCTGATCAAGAGTTGTTCGACGACTTCCTTCTGCCCGATAATCGCTTTGGAGAGCTCGACCTGAATCCGCTCGCGGCTGCCGCGAATCTGTTCCACAGCCTGTTGTTCCAAAGCGAATTCGTCGAGTTCGTCAGTCACAGCGGGTTCCTTGTTGAAGTTTAGTGCTGTCTTGCTGCAATAGCCGCCGGGCGTTCTCCCCCGGCTTTGTTGGCATCTATTGTGGCACGACACTCCGTGTCGCACCACACTTGCGCGTTCCGGCAGATTGTGTCCGCTACTTCAGTGTGTCATTGCATACGTCACGATATTAATGCCCAGCGGATAGGACCATTTTTCGGAAAATTCCTTGAAATACTCGACATTTGCGCCTTCTTGTTCCCAGCCATCGCCCAAGTCGGTGTTATGGCAGATAATCGACATCAGTCGGCCTTGATCGTCGAAGAGGCCGCGATAGTGCGGTTCCTGTGCATCCGGACGCCCGTCGTCGGTTCTGCCGCCGTACCAGCCGTGGATGCTGGGGACCTGCGGCTTTTTCTTCAGGTCATAAACGCAGTGAAAGATCTCGTGTTCTAATGGCAATTCAATCGGCTCGCGATCGGGAAACACGCGTTTGATATTTTCATAAAAGTTCTGCCATTCCCACTCGCCCCAGAAGTCATCGACCATCAGAAATCCGCCGTTCAGCAGGTATTTTCGCAGGGCGGTGACCTCGGCGTCGGACAGATACATATTCCCCGGTTCAATCAGATAGAGAAACGGGTAATTGAAAATGGCTTCGTCGGTCAGTTCCAAAATCTTGCCATGCGGATCGACCTCGAGAGCTGTCAGCTCGTGCAATCGGTATGAGAAATTCAAATCGCTGTCAGGGTAATCAGTCATCCATTTGCCGCCACGACGTCCCCAGCCTCGGCCGCCATCATGTGATGCATATTTGACTCGTACGAAGGTGAACAGATCCGATTTGAAGTTCTTATTGTTCTCCCATACCGGGACACCGCCGCGATCCACGGTTTCGGGATCAAAATTCCGCTGCCGGAACCCGCGTTGGGCCATCGCGGTGGCGGATACGACGAGTACGAGGACCAATGCAAGCAAACTGAATCGGGCCGTTCTGCTCATCGCTTGACCTCGATCTTGGGTTTCCTGGGCGGAATAGGTTTAGACTGAGAAGCTTCGGGATGCAGGGTCTCGGGTAACGCTGGAGCGGATGGTCGGTCGAGATCTACAGAGATTGCAGGTTCGTCGGCAACTCCGGCTTGCTTCAGGATCGCCAATAGCTGACGATGTGCGGCGCGAAAGCGTGGAGCTTCTTCCGCTGCGAGCAGCGCGTGTCGCTTCGCGGTGAGGAGATCGCCTTTCCGTTGAAAGGCCGTTGCAAGTTTCAGATGCAGATCCGCGGTGTCGACAGGGTTCAGCAGCAGGATCGCCTGATAGCTGTCGACCGCCAATGTTTCATCCTTCAACTTTTCCGCAGCGGCGGCCGCGAGCCGGTGCGGAGCCGGTAACAGCGGGTTGACCGCCAGCCAGCTCTGAGCGTATTTCCGGCTCAGTTCCCATTCTCCGGTCAGGGCGGTTAGCTGGGCGAGGCGTGAGAACGCTTCGACATTGTCATCGGACAGTTCGGTCAGTCGTTCCAGTGCGGCCCGCTCTTGTGGCGTCTCTTTCAATTCACGATGGACTTGCGCCAATAACGGATACAGACTGTCATCAGCTTTATCTTCAGGGTAGAGCTTTCGCATCGCCTCCAACGGCTGCTTGGCCGCCTCCCACTGTTTGCTGGCGATCAATTGCCGAGCCAGCCGTTGCAATCCGGGATAATTCTTGGGGTGTTCCTTCAACCAGGCCATTGCCTGCGTCGCGTCGGCGCGACGCGGCAATTCGGGCTCAGACCAATCGGCTTCGGGAGCCATCGCATTCGCCTTTTGACGCGCAAATTCGGCGAAGCCATGATTGAGTTCTTCCAGAGATCCTGTATGCCGCGCCAGGGCATCATTGATTGTCAGCCCCTGGCCGAGATCATTCAGGATCTTCTTCAAAATCTCGAGTCCGTGTTTCTCAACGAGGTATTCCACGACCAGAGACGACTCGTAGTATGCGAATTGCAGATGCTGGGGACTGGGGGGACGCAGGAAGGCGCCACTGAGCTGGTCAACCGGAGTCAGTTCGTCACCCAGCAGCATCTTTCGGGAGCCCGGACTCATGGCTTGCCCCCAGCTCGGATTCGCCTGCCGTTCTTCATAAACGGAGATGCCCTCGCTTAACCAGCGCGGCATTCGGTTGTGCGTCTTATTGAGTGTCACGACATGGCAGAACTCGTGCCAGAGGGTCGATTCCCAGCAGGTGGGATGGGCAGCCTGGGACGCCGGACTATTCGCCGTGATCACTGTGCCAAAACAGACTGCGAGAAATCCCGCACCGC
>JAQGHT010001076.1 GCA_028291565.1 Planctomycetaceae bacterium
ATCCTGCGTTCAATTAAGACGTTGACTCGGATCAACAGCGAACAGGCCAAAAAATTCTGGATGGAATTAGACCAGAAGAACGAGGAGCCGAAACCCAGACGTCTATGAAAAGCTTTCATTGCATAGACGTAGCCAAGTTCCTGCGTCATAATCGTGCTGGGATGATGCGTCGCGTCGAAGATTTGTTGTGTGTGATGCCATTTTTCAGTGTAGTCTCTGGCGACATCCATCCAGTTCTTCGACTGCTCCTCACCCGCCGATCCCACGGGGAAAATCGCCGGGCCTTGTGGATCGAGCGACCGGAACCACAACAGTTGCTCGAGATCCTGGCAAGCCGCCTGAAATTCTCTCTGATTTCAGGGTTGACTCCCGCAGCCAACTGCTTATACTCCTTTCAAGTACAACTGTACTTGAAAGGAGTGTTGCCATGACCTCACGGCCAGGGTTATCGAAGGGTGAACTGGAAGTTGCCAGGGTGCTGTGGGAATTGAAGCAGGCCTCGGTACGCGAAGTTCATGAGGCCTTCCCGGCTGCTCGCCAGATGGATTTCACCACGGTGCAGACCTATTTGCGCCGGCTGGAAACGAAGGGCTATGTCGTCGCTCGCCTGCAAGGGCGGACTCGCATTTATACGCCCAAGGTGCAACCACGCAAGGTCATTGGCGAGACCGTCGATGACTTGATTGAGCGGCTGTTCGGAGGCGAAACGTTGCCGTTGATGCGGCATCTCATTGAAGATCGCGGAATTAGTGATCAGGAACTCACAGAGCTGCGTCAGCTCATCGATCGCCTGGAACAACAGGATCAATAACCGCTGCTTGCTGTGGCATGGGAGGCCGGAGATGGATGGACTCTTCGATTCTGTCATTCTCGACACCGTGATTCGGACTGCGTGGACGCAATGCTGGCAGGTGACGCTCCTCATTGCCGGGGTGTGGTTGACCGTGCGATGTACGGCACGAAATCGACCGCATCTGGCGAGCATTCTATGGCTCGTGGTCCTGATCAAGTGCGTCACCCCGCCACTCTGGAGCAGTCCGAGCGGCGTGTTTTCCTGGTTGCAGCAGCCTGCTGCAGCGACTCCTGATGAACTCTCGCCACACGACACGGCCCACATTCTCAATTTGGTTCCACGTCAGACATCAGATGCAAATGGTGGAGTCGTCGTCAAAATCGATCGATCGCAATCGCCCACTCAGCCAGCTGCATTGGACCTGACGCTTGACGAGACGCAGTCAGGCCACAGCGTCGGGAAATCGCGTGTCATAAGCCTGTTAACATGGAGCGGCTTGATCGCGGTAACGTGGTTGCTGGGCTGCGTGGCCTTTGCCTGTTTGGCATCAGTTCGAGGACTGTTGTGCTGGCGGAGATTACATCGAAGTGGCTACGTCGATCAATCCGCCGTGACGCAACTCGCCGCCAATTTATCTCAACGGCTTGGCCTGCGGCGACCCGTTCGGGTGCTCGTGTCACGCAGTCCAGTCGGACCTGCCGTGATTGGATTCTGGCGCCCGACCGTCATCCTTCCCGCACTGATTGTCGAAGCGAAGACGCTGGCCGAGTTAGAGCTGTTGCTTGCGCATGAAATCATCCACGTCCGTCGCGGCGATTTGTGGGTCGGACTGTTGCAACTGGTCTCAATGGGAATCTGGTGGTTTCATCCTCTGGTTCGCTATGTCAATCGGCTTGTGACTCGCGAGGCCGAGCGTTGCTGCGACGAAGCGGTCATCGCCTATCTGGGCTGCCAACCCGCTCAGTATGCACGCAGCCTGATCGATGTTCTGGCTCTCAAACGAACACTAAAGCCAGTTCCAATATTTCCCGGCGTCCGCCCCGTGGACGTCACATCTCAACGTCTGGAGCGAATCATGAAACTAGGACAAGGATGTCGCAAGCAAACGCCCCACTGGTACTGGTTGATCCTGTTCGTGGCCGTATCGGTCACACTTCCTGGAGCCGCCTTTATCGCGGCTCAGGAAAAGCCGACACCCCAGCCGAATCCCCTGGGGCCCGTGCCATTGGCCATTGATCTTGCCTTTCCGATCGCAAGCGACGAACCTCAGACTCGCACCAACTCCACTCGTGCCAACGTCGTAATACAAACGTATGAGGCGGGCGATCTGCTAAAACGCGCGCAGCAGGATCTACAGGATCTATCGGCGACCGAATCCGATGCTCAGCAACTGATTATTGATCGACTCAAGCATGCCATGATGCCAACTTCGGAAGGTCCGGAGCTGGTTGTCGACATGCCGCCTGCCAAGGTGACGCCAATCTCCAGCAAGACGTCTGGACCATCATTGATCTGGCGTGGCGAGTTCCTGGTCATTACGGCCACTTTAGACGAGCATGCAAAAATGAGAGAACCGTTCGCCCTCATGAGGAAGAACGGCTTCGAGCAACTCCAGATCGAAACCCGCGTGATCACTGGCCCAGCTGCTGCAATCGACCAGATTGCGGCTCAGTGGAGCGGTCTCGGGCAGCCTGCTCCAGCCCCCGCCCAAAACCATCCAGTGCCGGAAAACGGCGAAAGCAAGCGTGCACAGGGGAACGCGAAGATTCAAGGCTCTGCGCAAACGACAATTGAAAAACATGTTCCTATTGCCTGTGCCGTCATTGACGCCACGATGCTGCAGGCCATCATCGATCAGGGGCAATCAGATGCTCGCACAAGTATCCTATTTGCCCCGAAGGTGACTGTCTTCAATGGCCAACAGGCGACGATCGAGGACTCAATCACACGCCCTTTTATCGTCGGGCATCAACCTGCTGATAAAGGGATGTCGCCAGTCATCCGCCTGCTTAAGGAAGGCTGGTTTCTATCTCTGATGCCGAAGAAACTTGATCAGGATCTGGTGAGTCTGAACATGACGTTACAGCAGAGCAAGATCAACAGGATTGAGACGGCCCTGTTGCCTGCCGTTGATAAACAACCGGCATTGACGGTTCAAATTCCTGAACAGTCCGTCACGAAAATCCAAACACTGGTTGAATTAAAGCCCGGCCAAAGCTTGTTAATTGGCGGACTGAAGATGGATGTGCCGGGTGCAAATGCCCATGGCAAGGCAATCAACGGCAACCTGGCTCAGCCGTCCCTGATTATTGTCACCGTGCGTAAGGTTACTGCAGTTGTCGCCAGTCCGGCTCCGCCGACGCCCGCCAGGAGCGGACATTCGGACCAGGCGGATTCCAATCAGTCGAGACGCAAATCTGCACCACCGATAAATCCTGAAATCGAGCCGCTTAAAGTTCGAGTTTACAGCGTAGCCGATCTCGTGATTCCCGTGCCAGACGCCCGCTTGAATCGTTCGCCGAAACGAGATCCAGGACCAGCCCTCGATCGCAAAGCCGATTTCGCACCGCTCGAAGACTTGATCGTGACCACGATCGCGCCTGAATCGTGGGATCGAAACGGCGGCAGTGGATCGATCAAACGGTTCGAATCCACTCTCAGCCTGGTCGTTCGGCAAACGCCCACTGTGCACAAAGAATTGCAAGGCCTCCTGGGCCAAATCCGTACTTTGCAGGATTTGCAAGTGTCTTTCGCGGTGGAACCCATCAATCTTTCTCAAGCTGACTTCAAAGCCTGGCTTGACCGAGCCGACGGCCCGGCCAAGCAGAAACTCAAGTCGAAAAACGGCAGTCTGGCGATCGCACTTACCGGCCCGGACGCCAAGTCACTGCGCCGGATCAGCAACGGTGAGAACAGCGTCCCTGTGTTGAAAATCACCCTAATGAATGGCCAGCAGGGCGAGTTGCAAGTCAAACTGGACGATGCACCTGCAGAAGGCCATATCGCCTGGCTGCAACTTCTGCCATCGATCATGCCCGAACTACAGCGAGTTCGTGTGAATGTCTCGGCCGGGCTGTCAGATCATCCCGAGCGCCTCGATAAAAAATCGGAATTAGTGACACTCAATCATGACGAGTCGCTGCTGGTCGATATTGCCGCTGACAGTTGGCTCGCGGTTGATGCCAGTCGATCGGTCCCCGTTTTAGAAAACATTCCCTATCTCGGCCAGATGTTCAAGATCGGGACAACTGATCCCAAACCGCTCCCGACACATCGTCGATTTTACCTGTTGACCCCAAAGGTCTTATTGGTCCGCGACGCTGTCCAGGACGCAGTACCACCAAGTCAGGGCCGATAAGGGCCACTTGTTGTTTCTTATTGAAGATCGTCGCTTGCGGGAGTGAGCCGAGAACAAAATCGCGAACAGAATCATTAGACAGGAATATTGGAATTTGCGTCCGGTTGGAAGTTTGGATTCGAATGGTGTGTTTTTCAACCAGCGGGCCTGCCTATTCGGGTGAAAGGCGAGGTTCCAGCTTCGAATCCTGATCGGTGCGGCCGATTTTGGTCGGAGAGAATGCAGGGAGGGCGCAAAGATCCGCCGTCATGGCTCAGTGTGACTGCAAGGCAAGGGAGAGTTTGAATCTGACTGGTCGACAACGCTTCCTGCGTTGGGACCAGTCAGAGGAGATTCTCGGCCCACCCGATTCTTGATGTATTCGACTTCATGCGGAGCGGCGCCGCCCCAGCGCCGAACACCTCTTCGCCTGTCCGGGCTTTCGCTTGCGGCAAGTCCAGACGCAGCAGTCCATGGAGATGGTTATCCCACGTCTTCTCCGTTGTCGAAGGTCAAGACAATACT
>JAQGHT010001094.1 GCA_028291565.1 Planctomycetaceae bacterium
GCCGCAGGAAAACTGATCCTAAAAGGTCAGCAATCCGTGTTTTGCATTGGTAAAAAAGAACTCGTGAGACGGAACATGTCAGACGGGAGATGAAGTCGCCGGCTTGTGCGGAATGGGACTTATGGGACGCATGGGACTTATGAGAGAGTTTAGCCCCTCATTTTCATTCAATCGCCATAACTGATTGCCTGACAAGATTGCAAGAGCTGGACGATCTCTGAAACGATGGGCCATTATCGGTCGTTGCTGTCGGGCCCACTGGCAATCTTTTCCAAAAACGAAACTTCAGACTTTCTCTGCGGCCTAGTCTCGACATTGGCCGCAAAATCCTGCCTGGCGTTTATCACCGGAGCCACTTTGCTTTAGTTGGGCAATTTGGTACAAACAATGGACCAAGCGCGTCATTTCTGGGGTTGCCTGCCAGCCAGGAGTGTTCGGTGATTCGTTTTTCGGCCCTGTTCCTGCTCATCGCCTCTCTGGCGACGGCCATGCTTCGCGCAGAAGATCCTGCTGCGGAAACCTATTCGACCGAGGAACGCAGTCATTGGTCGCTGCAACCCCGTAGCTCACCAACGATCCCCAAGTTCAATTCCCCAAAGGATATTGAATGGGTCAGCAACCCGATTGACGCGTTGATTCTGACAAAACTTCGTGAGCAGGGATTGAGTCCGACCGTTCCAGCGGATCGACGGACATTAGCGCGGCGCATCTACTTCGATCTGATCGGCTTACCTCCGACGCCCACCGAGATCGAATCCTTCGTGAACGACACGGCTCCCGACGCCTATTACAGATTGATCGAACGCCTGCTGGCCAGTCCGCAATACGGAGAACGTTGGGGACAACACTGGCTGGATGTCGTGCGTTTCGCCGAAACCGAAGGCTTTGAATACGACCGGCATCTGCCTCATGCCTGGCGCTATCGAGATTATGTCGTCCGGTCATTTCAAGAGGACAAGCCCTACGATCAATTTCTCCGCGAACAACTGGCCGGCGACGAACTCAGTCCCATCAGCGATGATGCCCGCATCGCCGCAGGGTTTTTGCGATTTGGCCCCATTCGGCGTAATGCCGGAAATCCCGATGTGGCCTTCAGCCGTAACGAAGTCCTGACCGAGATGACGGACACTGTCGGCGTCGCGTTCTTGAGCATGACGGTCGGTTGTGCCCGCTGCCATGACCACAAATTCGATCCCATCCGCCAAAAGGATTACTACCGCCTGCAGGCATTCTTCGCGAGTGCTTACGAATACGAAATTCCTCTCAGCGATCCCGCATTGCACACCACATGGAAGGCAGAAACCGATAAGGTCAATGCCGAGGTCAAGAAACTGGAAGGAGCTCTGGATCGTGCAATTGGAGAAGCACGAAAGCCGTTACAAGAACAACTTAAAGCGGCCGAAAGGCGGCTGCCGGCTCCCTTACCTGCGATCTCCAGTGTTCGCAACGACGACGAAAAACGGACCGTCATTCATGTTTTGAAACGCGGCGACGATACGAAACCAGGGGAACAGGTTGGCCCGCGCGTTCCGGGCGTCCTACTTCCCGATAGCTCACCACAGCTATTGGCCAACGTGCGCAATCCGAAAACGCAACTTGCGGCTTGGATCACTGATCCGCAACAAAATCCGCTCACACCCCGCGTTATCGTCAATCGGATCTGGCTGCAGCATTTCGGCGCCGGTCTCGTTCGGACTCCAAACGATTTTGGAATGAATGGCGAGTTGCCCAGTCATCCAGCATTGGTGGAGCTCCTGGCCCATGAATTGGTTAGGAGCGGATGGAGCATTAAAGCGCTGCATCGACTGATCCTCAGCAGTAATACCTATCAGCAAGCGTCATCGTCCGCGGACCAGGAACTCGGTAACAAGCAGGATCCGGTCAATCGCTTGCTCTGGAAATTCCCTCGCCGACGACTCGATTCGGAACAAATCCGCGACGCGATGCTGGCCGTCTCCGGTAAACTGAATTTCCAGGCCGGTGGACCGAGTGTCATTGTGCCAGTTGATTCTGAAATGGTCGAATTGCTCTATAAACCGTCGCAATGGACGGTCACAGAGGATATCTCCGAGCATTCTCGACGTTCGATCTATTTGATCAGGAAGCGAAATTTACGACTGCCATTTATGGACGTCTTCGATCAACCTGCTCCGCTTGCCAGTTGTCCCAAGCGTGACGCCAGCACCCACGCACCCCAGGCCCTGGAATTGCTGAACGGTCCACTGTCGAATGAACTCGCAGCGGCATTTGCCTTAAGGCTGGCGCGACAGGCTGGTCCCAATCGAACGCAACAAGTTCAACTGGCCTTCGAACTTGTCGCGGGGCGGGAACCAACGATCGCTGAAACAGAATTGTCCTTGCGATTCCTGGAGTCGCAGTCACTCGCCGAGTTTGCCTTGGCGATGTTCAATTTGAATGAGTTCCTTTATGTGAAATAGAATGGCCGTCTGATTAATAAAGCAGCCGAATTCGGAGTCAGGTCTTCACATTTCAGTTTTGGTGCCACGATCTACAAATAGCTCTGCTTGAATTATTCACTCTGATCCACACTGCAAGTGGCTCGAGAGGTCAAGACTGAGATTTGAAGACCTGCCCCCTCAAGTATGGGAATTCGAGTAATTGAATATCTTCAATCAAAATACGATGCAATCGCGCCGCGAAATCCTGCGAAACGCCTATTGTGGATTTGGCTCGCTGGCATTGGCTTCGATGTTGGCCGCCGATGGCACTCGCGGCGCAGCCGCCAATCCGCTCGCTCCGAAACCGCCACACGACAGTTCGGCCAAGGGGAAGTCGGTCATCTTTCTGTTCATGGCGGGTGGTCCGAGTCATATGGATACCTTCGACCCGAAACCGCTATTGAACAAGCTCAATGGCCAGCAGCGTCCAAAGGAATTTGGCGAAGCGAGATATCAATTCATCAAGCCCGATGCCAAATTGATGGGGAGTCGCCGCACATTTAAAAAATACGGAGCAAGCGGTATCGAGATTTCCGACCTGTTTCAAAATGTCGGAGCCTGCGCCGATGACCTGGCGGTGATCCGCTCCTGTTATTGCGACAAGGTCGTTCACTCGGCGGCTCAGTATGAATTGCTGACGGGCCGTACCGTTCCCGGCTTCCCCAGCATGGGTTCGTGGACCGTGTATGGTCTGGGATCTGAAAGCGATTCACTTCCCGCTTATGTCGTCATGCCCGATCCGTCCGGAGCCCTGGAAGGGGGCCAGCCGATGTATGCCAACGGCTTTCTACCGGCCATCTATCAACCGACGATGTTCAATCCCGGAGCCACCCCCGTACGCAACCTGAATCTTCCTTCCGGAGTCGCACTCGATGCGCGCCGTAAGACCGTGCAGTTGATCCGAGAGCTCAATCTGGCCGCCAACCCGGGCCAGGATGATGAACTGGCTGCTCGAATCAGTGCCTACGAGCTCGCCTTTAAGATGCAGACGCAAGCTCCTGAGGTCTTCAATCTCCAGGGAGAAACAAAAGAAACGCTGGAACTGTACGGCATCGGTACTGAGCCGACAGATGACTACGGCCGACGTTGCCTGTTGGCTCGGCGACTGGTCGAGAAAGGGGTCCGCTTCAGCGTTGTTGTGTCGGGCGGCGGTCCCGCAAACCTGCAATGGGACGCGCATAAGGATGTCGACGAAAATCACGTCCGCATGGCAGCCCGGATCGATCGACCGATCGCTGGATTACTCCAGGATTTGAAACGCCGCGGATTGCTCGAATCAACGTTGGTCGTGTGGGGCGGAGAATTCGGTCGCTCCCCCGAGGCCCAGGACGGCAATGGCCGGGACCATCACGCTCTCGGTTTCACCATGTGGATGGCGGGAGGTGGCGTGAAGGGGGGCCAGACGGTGGGTGCGACTGACGAGATTGGCCTGAAAGCCATCGAGTCACCCTACCATTTCCGCGACATCCACACGACGATTCTGCATCTGCTGGGGTTGGAACAGGACGAACTCACCTACCTGTATCAGGGTCGCAAAGAAAGGCTGACGGAAATCCAGGGGAAAGTGATTAACGAGATTGTTTAATATCCATCAAACGATTAGCCGCGAGGGCAAGCCCGGTGGTATGAGAGGGCAGACAAATACCGTCGCAAAGACAACACCAACCGCGCTTTCAAATAGAATTCTGGAACCATATTTATGAACTTCCCGCTTCGCATGACATTGGGGACCAATTATCGCGCCAGCCTTCGCGCAGGCAATTTGATGACTGCCCTGGCCTTGCTCGCGCTCTCAATTTGCGAACCTGCCAAAGCCGAAGACTGGCCGCAATTCCGTGGACTCCATGGAAACGGAGTCAGTCAGTCTAAACAGGCATTGCCGGTCGAGGTCGGCCCGGAAAAGTTGGTCAAGTGGAAGGCAACCCTGCCACCAGGGCATTCTTCTCCAGTGTTGTCGCAGGATCGAATTTTCCTGACTGGAGTCGATCAAGACCGGCTGTTGACGATTGCGTTGGACCGTATTAGTGGCAAAGTCCTCTGGCAACAACCGGCCCCTTACGACAAGCCGGAAAAGATTCATAATACCGGCAACCTGGCCCAATCCAGTGCTGTAACGGACGGCGAGATTGTCGTCACCTTCTTTGGATCGAGTGGACTGCACGCCTATACGAAGGATGGCAAGCACCTCTGGAGCCATCGCATGGGGCCTTTCAAGAATGATTTCGGCGCTGGAAGCTCACCGATCATTGAGGACAACTACGTCATCCTCACTCAGGATCATGATGTCGACTCGTTCATCGCCGCTTATGACAAGAAAACCGGTACCGAGATCTGGCGCACCGATCGATCCGAGTTCATGCGAAGCTATGCATCTCCAACCATCTGGACCGTGAACGGTAAGAAGGAAATTGTCGCCGCAGCAACATTGAGAATCGTGGGCTATGACTTTGAGACAGGCAAAGAAAAGTGGACCGTGAAGGGTGTTTCACGGCTGGTCAATATGACTCCCATCGTTGGTCCGGATAATACACTGTACGCCGCCTGCTGGTCACCGGGCGGCGAAGGTGACGATCGTATTGTGCCTCCACCCGTCGAGGAATTGTTTGCCAGCGATACCGATAAAAACGGCACCCTGGAAGAAGGCGAGTTCCCCGAGAATCCGCTCAAACGCCGCTTCAGTCAGATCGACCGCAACAAAGACGGGCATATCACCCGGCAGGAATATCAGTCTGTTGCGTTGACTCATTCGCAAGGCCGCAACGTCGTGCTGGCGATTGCTCCAGGCGGTTCAGGAGATATCACGAAGTCTCATGTTCGCTGGGAATATACGAAACAGATTCCTTATTGTCCGTCTCCCTTGCTCTACCGCGATGCCCTGTACATGGTCAAAGACGGCGGAATTCTGAGCATTTTGTCGCCGGAGTCTGGCAAAGCTCTCAAGCAGTTCAGACTGCAGGCGACTGGAAATTATTATGCGTCGCCCGTCGCCGGCGATGGCAAAGTCTATCTGATGAGTCAAAATGGCGAACTGACGGTGCTCGCTGCTAGTGAGGGCTGGAAAGAACTTTATACAGTCAAGTTTGAGGCAGATGGACATGCAACACCCGCAATTGCAGACGGGCGATTGTATGTTCGCGTCGGCGACAAGCTGTACTGTTTTGGACTGCCTGATCAGACCGCGTCCGTGAAATAAGTCCGATCTCGTTCCCATGCTCCGCATGGGAACGCCAGCTTTCGAAGCTCTGCTTCTTCATGAGGCTGTTAAGATTCGGCGCATAACGAACCAGAGCTTCACGGTAGGACAGGTTTTCAACCTGTCCGTTTCCTGGGCCCGGACAGGTTGAAAACCTGTCCTACTTCAAGAGTTGCGAGTCTCGGAGAGACTCGCCTACAGTGCGCGATGTCTGCCAGCCGCGGCGACTAAAGCCGGTAATCCAACACCTTTTTTTCGAGTTACACATGCGCGCTTTTCTCGTTGCTTCACTCTTGACGGTTTTCGGCGTGACAACATGGTCCGCCGCCGCCGACCGACCGGCACGAACGATGCCGAAGGCTGACACTGTGCGTGAACGATTTTTGAAACTCATCGAACGTCCGCGCGTCCCGGCCAATGCCACCGTGAAACAGGCCGGGACACAAAACGGCTTGGTGGAAAGCACCTTCGCGTTTGATTCCGAAGCGGGACAACGTGTCCCGGGAATCATGGTCTCCCCGAAAGCAGGTCCTGAAAAGCATTCCGTGGTGATCGTCCTGCATGGAACGGGTGGCAGCAAACAAGCCATGCTTCCCTTGCTACAGCAGTTCGCCAAACGGGGCCTCATTGGCGTCGCCATTGATGGCCGATTTGCTGGAGAACGCTCCGGCGGGACTTCCGGAACGACCGCTTATCAGGCCGCCATTCTGGAAACTTGGAAGACTGGAAAAGGGCTACCTTTTTTCTATGACACCGTTTGGGACCTGTTGCGATTGATCGATTATCTTGAAACTCGCTCCGACGTTGACACCAAGAAGATCGGAGCCATCGGCTTTTCAAAGGGTGGGATCGAACTCTATCTGGCAGCGGCCGTTGACGAACGATTAGCCGCCTCGGTGCCTTGCATCGGCGTCCAGAGTTTCGGTTGGGCCCTGGAAAACAACGCCTGGCAATCGCGAGTCAGCACGATCCAAAACGCTGTCGAGTCCGCGGCCAGCGATGACGGTGTGACGCAAATCGATGCGGCGTTTGTCCGCCGATTTTATGATCGAGTCGTGCCCGGCATCTACCAGGAATTCGACGGCCCGGCAATGCTGCCATTGATCGCACCGCGACCGCTATTTGTCATCAACGGAGACAGCGACGACCGGACGCCGCAGGCCGGCCTGCAACTTTGTGTCCAACCTGCTCGGGCGGCCTACAAGCGGGCCGAAGCGGCGAAGAATTTCGAATTCCTGCTGCAACCCGAGACGCAACACGCCGTGCGCCCGGAATCCGAACGCAAGGCCATCAACTGGCTGGTCAAGCATTTGTCCCCGGCGAGCGGTGGGCGTTAGGGCGGATGATCCACCACATCGTCCAAGCCCGAAACGCAAGTTTTGAAGTTGCGCTATTTTGAATCGTCAAGCGGTTCCACTATACCATCCCGGAGGGATGACAGATATTAGCCGGTCCGTTGTTTATACACAGTTTATTGGCCTGGGCCGAATTTTTCCCAGGCGATCGCAAAATCCATCATTCGTCGAATTCCCATCCACATGGGTAAAGGCCCAAATGGACGCTCCGTTGC
>JAQGHT010001107.1 GCA_028291565.1 Planctomycetaceae bacterium
CCGCGGAGAAGACGAGGATCATCCCCAGCCATAACGTCTGGCGGCTGGCCGCGAGCGACAGGATCGCATCGCGAGTCCCGAGCAGGAACATTCCCAGCGTGCCGAGCGAGATTGGCTTCGCTTCAACCATCGTCGAAGTCATCAACTTGGGAGTGTCGGATTCCGTCGCATCATGTGATTTGTCGAGGTCGGAGTTGCTCAAAGAAACGCTCCCTGCGCTGGTGAGTGGCCGATTCATTGTACAGACTTTGACTGACTTGAATCAGCCCGGCCCGCAATTCTGCAGATGTCATTCCTGTGGGGTGATGAGTTTGGTCGAACAGCGTGCACTTTTCCCAGAAGCGATCGGTGAACAGGCGGCCTTCACGCTGCAGCCGATTGTAGAGCGGTGTTCCCGGGAATGGAGTCTGCACAGTAACCTGCACCTCGTACAGGCCAGATTGTTTCACAAATTCGACCACGGCATCAAACACCGCTGGAGTATGTCCATCAAGGCCGAGAATGAAGCACCCATTGACGGTGATCCCTGCCGATTGGATGCGGTCGATTGCTCGCTGATAGCGATCCAGTTGTTTCAGTTTCCAATTGGAATGCAATTCCATGCCATTCAGCCCCGACGCGACTGGGCTTTCCAGGCCGATCAGGACTTGTTTGCAGCCGGCGTCACGGGCCAGAGCGATCAACTCGAGATCGTCGCCAAAACTGACATCGGTCTCGGTAAAGAATCGCAAGCCTTCGGGAATCAGTGCGCGCATGAGCGATTTTGAATACGCCTTGTTTACAAAAGTGTTGTCATCGGCGAACTCGATGAAGGGGCGATTCCAGATGGATTTAATCCGCCGAATCTCGGCCAGCACATTGGGGACAGGCTTGGTCTCGTAGTGCGGCGCGATCAGGATCGAACTGGCGCAGAAGTCGCACTTCCAGGGGCAGCCGCGTGAAGTCTGGATGGTGATGCGGTTGTACTTATCAGGATCGAGCAACTCAAAGCGCGGTATCGGCGAATCAGCCAGAGACCAAGGTCGAGTTGGGCGGTAGATCGGTCTTAACGTGTCCGTTCTGGCGTCGTGCAGCAACTGCGGCCAGACCTCTTCGGCCTCACCCACGATAATCGCATCGGCATGTGCGAGTGCCTCATCGGGCAACGAACTCACGTGCAACCCACCGAGGACAACCCGCACGCCCAGGCTGCGATAGTGGTCAGCCAGCCGATAGGCATCCTCGATCTGGGCGGTGAAACTGGAGATTGCGACCAAATCGAAGTCGTCATCGGGCGGAGGTTGCTGCGAGTAATCGAAGATCTCGTGATAAGAGAGGTCGTCGGAAGCCGGGGTCAGACCGGCGAGGGTCAGCAGACCAAGACTGGGCAGTTGAGCGATCACTTCTTTCCGCTCGACAAAACCGGGCATTGACAAGCCGAGCGCCAGCAGTTCAGCATCCCAGGCTCGAACGCCACTCATTGCGATGAAGCCGATTCTCATGATGGCGTGTGATTTTTATGGGAGGCCGATGGCGAAAAGATACCTGCCAGCTGAAATTCTACTGCTTTCTCGTCGACTCTGCACCTTGCATTTTCCGGCAACAAGCTCCCGATTCTTGAGCCGAGGTCGCCATTTTGCTAGAACACTCCAATTCCAATTGCTTTCGCTTCCGGATCGTGGATTCACCATGGATAGTCAAGATAAGTCGAAGTTATGGGCTGTTCGAGACGAGCGCGGCACCTTTCTCTGTTGGTCGAAGCTGCCTCCTCCCCGCGTCAATAGTCTGTTTCTCATTGACGAAGATTTCGCAATCAATATGGGTGACCCTCCGGGCAAAGCCGAATTTCCCATCGGCAGTGTCGTTCAGATCACGGCCTTGAAGACGGGCGAAGTGCAGAAGGCGGTCAACAACACTTTCAGTTCGATGAATGTGGATTGTGAATTCGAATACAAGACGGCGATCGAATTACAGCGGGAGGCCGGTGAACTCATGAATGCCGAAGGCACTGTCTTAAATGCAGTCGTCGCCGAGGTCCTCGCCATGTGGCTGGTGGAACATCCTCAGGAACGTCTCGAGCGACACCCCGACCGCGCCTGGTGGAAGGAGCTCATTCAATTTGCAGAAGGCCTCGACAAATAGATTTTCTGAAGGAGTGTGAAAAGTGGGGCTTCGACGTTGAGGTTCTACTTCCGGTTCTTATTCCGCAAGAATGGCAAAAAGTAGCTCCGAGGGGACGACCGAAATCCAGCGCTCACAGTACAATAGCATTCGAAATTGGGCCTGAGTAACTCCTCTGTCAATCCTCACGGATTAGCGCAAAGGCCGAAAAACGATCTGGATAAGCCCGGTGGCGAGAGATCAACGAATCGTGTCAAAAAACCTCAGCAGATGGAATCTGAAGATGAACTGTTACAAATTCTGGCCATTCATTCGTCAGTTAGGCACGGCCTTTTCGCTCGTTTGCCTGATTGCCAATACGGCATTGTGGTCACCTGCTGCTCGGGCAGAGGACAAGCCAAATGAAACGCCGCCCAAGAAGGCACCGGTGGCACCACCGCAGTTACCGCGCGGTGTGCGGATGGAACGGGATATTTCCTATGTGACCAATGGCGATGAGGCACAGCGACTCGATCTGTATTTGCCCGAGAAGCCACCCGAGCGACCGTTGCCGCTGATCGTTCATATTCACGGCGGCGGTTGGATGGGGGGCAGCAAATTCCCGTGCGGTGTTGCGAACATGGTCAACCAAGGCTACGCGGTGGCCAGTGTCGAGTATCGCTTCAGCCAGAAGGCTGTCTTCCCCGCCCAGATTCAAGACTGCCAGGCTGCAATCCGCTGGCTGCGAGCCAATAGCAAGCAATATCACATCGATCCGGACCAGATCGGAGTCGTCGGAGGCTCGGCGGGCGGGCATTTGTCAGCACTTGTCGGAACAGCCGGTGGCAAAAAAGCGTTCCCATCAATCGGCGGCAACGAAGACCAATCAGACCGCGTCCAGTGCGTCTGCGATATCTATGGACCCACGAACTTTGCCACAGTGATCCAGCAGGCCGAGGCCGATAAAAATGTGCGCAACGTCTTCAAGTTCAACAAGCCAGGCGATCCCTACTCGTCGCTGATTGGGACGAGCCTGGATGCCGACAAACAAAAGACCGAGGCGGTCAGCCCCGTACATTACGTCAGCAAGGAGACTCCGCCCATCCTCATTCTGCATGGGACGCACGATTCGCTCGTGCCGTACGCTCAGAGTGAAGAACTGGTCGCCGCACTGAAGTCCCAGGGGATCGAGGTCTGGCTGCAGACCCTTCCCGGCTCAGGCCACGGAGGCCCCGCGTTTGGCAAACCGCCAGTGATTTCGTTGATGAAAAATTTCTTCGACAAACACTTGAAGGGAGCCGACGTGAAAATCGAATTGGTCCCCGAAGCGGACGTCGCAGTCGAGCCACCAAAACCTGCAGCGAAATAGACTGGATCGATCGATGATTCCTCCCGATTTTCCGGCCGG
>JAQGHT010001115.1 GCA_028291565.1 Planctomycetaceae bacterium
TAGCTCAGTCATTTAATATCAACAGTCTGTTCAAGTCCTATTTTATTAATCTGCCGTTCCCGGATTTGTTTGACAGCACGATAGGCGTTGTCAATCTCGGAGGCACAACGAATGACGGAACGGGTGACGATCCTGATGAATCGGGGCCGTTGATTATCAAGACAGGCGACATCACTGGCGGAACGGTCGAGATATTAGTACCAAGCTATTTTGCCAACCCCGGCTTGTTCCTGATGGGGTCATCCACAAATGGTGGGACAACCGATCTGTTCAGTGGTACTTCCGCGGGGGGAAATCTGAGCTCGCAGAACTCGATTGTTCCACTCTTCAATTCTTCCGGTCAAATCAATTCCACGATCAATTTTGCCAAAGGGACTCCCGGAACTTTGAGCAGCGCGGGTACGGCCAAGGTCTTTCAAAGTCAGTTCACGAACGTTGATTTTTTGCCTGGAAATAAAGGAACGTTCACAGATGTTGATGGTGATCAATATACCGTGACCTTAACGGGTCCAGGGCATGTCGGGGTGGTACAGGCGACTTCCCAAACTGCCGGGCACGCCGCGATTGATCAGATTCTGATGCAGGATACAGACGGAACAAGCAATTTGACGGTGACCGTCAAGAAAAAGGGTGGTGACGGGATTGTCGACATCGGATCAATTCAAAGTACGAATGGGTTGGGCTTGATCAGCCTGAAAAAGTCGGACATTGTTGGAAGTGGTGTCATCGTCACCGGCAATCTCGATCAACTGCTGGCTCGTGACATCAAAAATGGTGCAAATATCACGGTGTCCGGCACATTAGGAAATTTGACGGCGCGGACAGAAGGAACCGGTTCGATCACGGCTGCCAAAATCGGCAGTATCTCGATCGCCGGCGACAAGAATGCTTCGACAGTCGATTTTGCCGCAAACATTACAACGACGGGACCAGGCACCGACACCAGCCTCGCGTCACTGACGGTCAAAGGTGAAGTCTCTGGGGCGACAATTGCAACAGTGGGGTCTGTTGGGTCGGTCACGGTTCAAATCTTCGACCACAGCACGCTGCTGGTCGGTTTTACCCCCGAAGTTCCTGCTGCGCCATTGAATGGAGGGACGTTCCAGAACAGCGCGAAACTCGGGAGTTTCACGGCGTCAGGAAAGAGCAAGACGATGCCGGCCTTCACCAGCAGTTCCGTTGTTGGGGCGTCAATCGGTAAGGTCGCGATTTCGTCCATCGTGGCGGGTGGAAACAACGCCGGAACGACTTTCGGTATCGGGTATGCCACAGGACAATCGGCCCCCGCGATCACAATCAAATCTCCGGCGTTCCATTACGTGGTCGGTACGAGCGAAACGCTTGGCGATTTTCATGTTGACCAGCTGTAATCACAGCGTCTCATTCGAGTCAGGCCCGATTGTTCGCATTTTCCGTGGCATAAGCCTCTGGCATGCCTAGAGCCTCTTTTTAAATTGCATTAGAGCGGATTTACTTTGTTGGGTCTGCCCGGAGCCCCTGCGCCTGATATGGAGCTCTCCGGCGGACTCCGACTTGTCGGTTCGTCACAGGCTCAACAGAAGCTTCGCCTCCCTGATTTCCGGTAAATCCAAAGTTAAACCGCAGTAGTACAAAGTGTGTTTGTCGGGAGGGGCGTCCGCAGTGTAACCATGTGCAGACGAAAATTCGGGATTGACTCCAAATTGACGTCTTCCGGATTTTATTTCAACAAAACTTAGACATCCACGACCCCGGCAGGGGTCACAGAAATTAGCCGGGGGTCGAGCGTACTCGCGACTACCCGCGGTTCCAATCAATAAGAGATTCCCGACCCCGGAGGGGTCGCAGATCATCGAAGGTTGTACGCTCTGCGACCCCTCCGGGGTCGAGGATCAGGTCCTGTCTCTGATCCGGGGGTGTCGCTGCGCGTCTGCACCGTACCGGTGAAGACGCTTCGCTCAACCCCCGGCTAATTTCTTTAACCCCTCCGGGGTACATACCATTCTCGCGATCCCTGTGAAGGAATTACGTTCGCCTTCTTTGAAAATAATTCCAACCAATTCAATCGCTTCTGTCTTGCGTGTCAACTCCAAGTTTTCACCTGCACCGCATAACGCCGTTTTGAGTCAATCCTGCCACTGCGGCGGTCGCTTTCCTAGAAAGGCCTGAATTCCTTCCTGCGCATCTGGCGTTGACAGATTTTCGACCATGCAACGCTGTGCGAATTCATAGGCTGCGGCACGTTCCAGTGGCAGCTGTTGATAGAATGCCTGCTTGCCCAACCGCAGCGTATGAGCGCTTGCCGAAGCGATCTGTTCAGCGATTTTCCAAGTTTCTGCTTCGAGTGTTTCAGCGGGAACCACATGATTCACTAATCCGACGCGCAGAGCTTCCTGAGCCGTGATCGGAGCACCTGTGAAAAGCATTTCGAGCGACTTCTTGGTTGGCACAGCCCGGCACAAAGCAACCGAAGGGGTTGTGCAGAAAAGCCCAATCTTGACACCCGGCGTGGCGAACAGCGCCGTCTCCGCCGCCATCACCAGGTCGCAGGTCGCCGCCAATTGACATCCGGCTGCTGTCGCCAGCCCCTGAACCATCCCAATGACCGGCTGGGGCAATTTACGGACGGCCTCCATAACATCGGTGCAAAGTGCAAAGATTGCCGTGGCGGCGGATTCGTCAGCCGCGGACAACTCTTTCAAATCGTGCCCAGAGCTAAACACCGTACCGGCGGCCCTCAGTACGACCACTTTTACCCGGCGATCTTCTCCAATCTGCGAGAAAACAGCCCGCAAACTTTCCAGCATTGCGCGAGACAACGCATTACGTTTCTCGGGATGATTCAGTGTTACCAGACCAACCCGCCGCTGGACCTCAAACAGTACCAAAGGGTTCTCCATCACGACCTCAACTTGAATTGATTCTCTAGTTTTGTCACGGACGCGTCTCCGATGACGTGATTACGGGTGCATGGGCGCCGGTACGCCTCACGGAAGATCGCGGTCAGCATTTCGAGAGTTCTTGTCCTGCCGGTTCTCACAGACCGACGGCTCTGAAATTCTTGGTCTTTTACTCATATTTTCCGTCGATCCGCTTCTTTCTTCGCCATCTCAGTCTCTCGGCGGCCATCTGGCACGCCTGGTGAACTGGCCAGCGCCCTTGGGGCTCTGCTCAGTTCGCCAAGTCGCCTCATGGACGCGCCAGGCTTCGATGGGCGAGCACGTCCCATCCTTTTGGAATTGGGAGACGGCTCGCCGTTGATTGTAGCGAAAGTGATTCGCGTCGCGCACGGAGAAGAAGTGGAACTTGCGCCATTTTACAGTTTCAATCACTTCGTCAAAGCCTTAACTGGTGACGTCATTTTACAAGGGGAGGCACACGGTCCATGCGTCGTTTACAGTTCCAATTCTGGGTCTTCATGGCCTGCGTGGGGGCCGCTTACGGGCTGCTGGACCCACAACAGGCCCAAGCTTTCGGCCGCTGGAGGCATTCCAGCGGCGGAAGTTCAGGAGGCTGTTCTGGCGGTAGCTCCGGTGGATCGTGGGGCAGTTCTGGCGGTTCCAGCGGCCATGTTCGAATTCGAATCCGTGGCCGTTGGGGTTCCAGCGGATCAAGTGGTGGTTCAAGCGGAGGTTCGAGTGGCGGATCGTCCGGCGGCTTCGGTTTGGGTGGTCTAGGTTTTGGCGGATTTGGATTTGGGGGTTCAAGTGGCGGCTCGAGCGGCGGATCGAGCGGCGGATCGAGCGGCGGATATGGTGGAGGTTACGGCTACGGTGGTGGCTACGGTGGTGGCTACGGTGGTGGCTACGGTGGCGGATTTAGTGGTATCGGCGGTGGAGTTGGATTTGGCGGGCCAGTTGGCGGCTATGGTGTTGGTGGATACGGCGCGGGCGGCCCAATTGGTGGATATGGAGTTGGTGGTCCCGTCGGTGGAATGGGTGGCGGCTATGTCGGTGGCTACGGCGGCGGAATGTCCCCCGCTCCGATGGGCCCCGTGTATGATCCGGGAACTGGCGCCCCCGGAGGGCCGGCTGGACCAGGTTGGACTCCCGGAGCTGCACCTTATGCTTCTCCGATGAATACTCAACCTTTACCGATGCAACCTGGACCAATGCCGCAAGGGCCGGCTCCGGATGTCGTCGTTCCGCCGGTCCCGACTCCGATTCAAGGGCAGCCTTCGGCCAGCCCGATTCAAAACCATCGACGCGCTCAACAAGGTGCGGCCGGCAGTCGATTTGAATTGGCCAGTGACTCCGACGACACTGCAAATGGCCGGCAATCGGGCATTGTGGTCTACGTCCCTGTCACTGCTAAAGTGTTTGTGAACGGTCATGCCATGAAGACAGCCGGCGAAATTCGTCGATTCGCTTCGAACAATTTGAAGCCTGGCAAGTCTTATGCGTACGAACTGCGGGCTGAAATGGTTCGCAATGGGAAAAAGCTCGTGCGGACTGAGCACGTTGATCTGAAGGCGGGACGCATCGAGGAAGTCGAATTCGATTTCTCAGATACCGTTCCCGAGATGCAGCCCGTCGCAGCGAAGAATCCTGACACTCAATTGACAGTCGTCGTCCCGCCGGACGCCATCGTGTTCCTGGACGGCGAAGACACAGGTTCCATTGGTAATGTGCGTCGGTTCTTAACGAACGATCTGGCAGCAGGGAAGGCCTGGAAGGATTACGAAATTCGCGTGGAACTCGAACGCAACGGCAAGACCATTGTGAAAACTCAAAAGGTCAATCTGTTTGCGGGAGATAAGCAAGAAGTCGAATTCGAAATCGAAGCAGAACGGAAGGTGGCGGCAAAATAGTGTGGCACGGCATGAGTTGCCGTGATTCTGCAGCGAGGTACGAAATTCCGTATCGAAAAAAGATCAGGGGCGTCCGCCCCTGATCTTTTCGTTTAATCCCACCTCGAAATGACCCCGCCAACTACACGCACCAAACCGGTCTCCGTTTGCAGAAGGAGTGCGCCCTGACGATCGACTCCTTGGCAGACGCCAGTCGTCATTCGCTCGCCGACAGAATGTTGCACGGTCCGGCCGCGCAGCACACAGGTTCCGTGCCAGCGTTCGGCCAAAGTAGGATCATTGACGCTGAGTTGTTGTAAATGTTCGTCTAATCGCCTGAGCACTGTTGTGAGGACATTTTCCAAGTCCCAGGCTCGATTCCAGACATCACACAACGCGGTTGCCTTCGATTGCAAATCGTCTGGAGCCCCGTTCAAAGAATTGTTGACGTTGATCCCAATCCCGATGACCAGCTTACCTGCTTGCCGAGGTGGAATTTCGACGAGGATGCCGCAGACTTTTTTGCCATACAGGAACACGTCGTTGGGCCACTTAAGACCAATTTCGCCGTGTGGTATCAAGTCCTGCAATGCTGCCCCGACAGCCAGGCCAGTCGTCAGCGAGACCAGCGGCCAGCGCTCCATCGGCAACGAGAATGTCTGCGTGTCGAGGATGATGGAGAACGTGAGCGCCCCTTCGGCCGTCCACCAACGATTGGCTCCCCGGCCGCGGCCTGTCGTCTGCTTCAGGGCCCAAACGAGAACGGGCAACTCCAGTGGCGATTCAGCGGTGGCCAAGTCGAGGGCGCGATCATTCGTCGATCCGAGTTCCGGATAGAATTCCACACTCCGAATGAACGTGTCCTGGCAAATGCGATGAACTGCAGACTTGGAATAATTAGACATAGGTCAATAACAAATCGCCCGTTTGAATCTGAGTGCCCGGTTTCACCAGGACTTGTGCGATCTGGCCAGCTTGTTCTGCATAGAGCGTGCTTTCCATTTTCATGGCCTCCAGACTCAACAGCTTCTGACCTTTTTTAACGGTATCTCCAGCCGCCACTGCAACAGCGACCACCATGCCCGGCATACCAGCACCTACCTGCTTCGGATCAGCCAGATCGGCCTTCGCGTTTCTCGCGCTGGTGGGCTCCATCTTTCTATCGACAATGGTGACTTCGCGCGGCTGGCCATTCAATTCGAAGAAGACGGTCTTCGTCCCGTCCGGATGCACATCCCCTTGCGTCAGATACTTGATAATGAGCGTCTTGCCGGGTTCAATTTCGACGGAAATCTCCTCGCCTGCTTCCTGTCCGAAGAAGAACGCGGGAGTCGGCAGCACACTCGTGTCAAAATACTGCGTCTGATGGGCCGCGAATTCGCGATAAACCTTGGGATACATCAGATAGGACATAATTTCGCGGTCGCTGGGATCGCGGCGGAGAAATTTGGCCACTTCCTCGCCGGTCGCACGCAGATCCACGGGCGGCAATGTGGCTCCGGGGCGGTCTTCCAGACCAGGTTGACCGCGCAGAATCTTTTCCTTGACCTTTTCGGGAAAGCCGCCTGGGGGTTGCCCCATCTTGCCACCAATCAAGTCGATCACCGACTCGGGATAAGCGAGTTCGCGTTCTCCTTCCAGGACGTCTCGGGATGTCAGATTATTCCCGACCATAAATAGCGCCATGTCGCCGACGGACTTCGACGTCGGCGTGACTTTGACAATGTCGCCAAACAATTGATTCACTTCGGCATAAACGCGGCAGACTTCTTCCCAGCGATCGGCCAGTCCTAAGGCCTTCGCCTGTTGGAAGAGGTTTGTGTATTGTCCGCCCGGCATCTCATGACGGTACAGATCGGAAGTGGCGGGAATCGTTTCGCTTTCAAACGGTTTGTAGAACTCGCGAACACAACGCCAGTATTCAGCCAGTTTGTCGAGATGTTCCGAATTCAAGCCCGTATCGTGTTTTCCAAACCGCAAGGCTTCGACCAGCGTATTAAGATTGGGCTGAGACGTACCACCCGACATCGGTGCCATGGCCGCATCGAAGATATCCAAGTCGGCTTCAACCGCTTGCAAAATCGACGCAGCCTGGACTCCAGCCGTGTCGTGAGTGTGGAAGTGAATCGGGATGCCGATTTCCTGCTTCAGCGTTTTGACCAGTAGCCGGGCTGCTTGTGGCTTGCAGAGTCCCGCCATGTCCTTAATGGCCAGGATGTGCGCCCCCATCTTCTCCAATTGTTTGGCCAGGTCGACGTAATACTTCAGGTCGTATTTGGTTCTTTGCGGATTCAGAATATCTCCGGTATAGCAGATCGCCGGTTCGCAGATTGCGCCCGCTTCCAGCACTGCGTCCATGGCCACTTGCATGTTCGGCACCCAGTTCAGGGCATCGAACACGCGAAAGACATCGATTCCCGCCGATGCCGATTCTTTGACAAAAGCCCGCACGACATTGTCGGGGTAGTTCGTATAGCCGACCGCGTTGGAAGCTCGCAGTAACATCTGAAACAGGATATTCGGGACCTTTTCCCGCATCTCACCCAATCGCTGCCAGGGACATTCCTTCAGAAACCGCATTGATGTGTCAAAGGTTGCGCCGCCCCACATTTCCAATGAGAACAGGTCCGGTACCCAACGCGAATAGACTTCCGCAATTTGCAGCAGATCATAGGTTCGAAACCGAGTCGCCAGCAGCGATTGGTGTGCATCCCGGAACGTGGTATCCGTGATCAATGGCACTTTCTGAGCCGCCACCCATTTGCTGAACGCAACCGGGCCATCTTTCTTCAGTCTGTCTCGAGTTCCGAGCGGCCGGGGAACCAATGGATCGATCTTGGGAACGGGGGCCGGTTCGCGTCGAGTCGCCCGAATTTGTCCCGAAACGACCGGGTTGCCGTTGACGATGACGTCTGCGATGTACGTCAGCAGTTTCGAGGCTCGGTCCTTACGCTTGGTGAACCGGAAGAGTTCCGGAGTTTCATCGATAAAACGTGTCGTGCAACTCGCATCTTTGAATTGCTGGTTGGTCATCAACTTCATCAGGAATGGCAGATTCGTCTTCACGCCGCGGACTCGGAATTCCTGGAGACTCCGTTCCATCCGAGAAATCGCGTCGATGAACCGCCGGCCCCAGGCGGTCACTTTCACGAGCAACGAATCGTAATAGGGATTGACGACAGCTCCGGAAAATGCGGTTCCCGCATCGAGACGAATTCCCATGCCGGCAGCCGAGCGATAATTCGTCATCTTGCCGTAATCAGGCAGGAAATCATTCGCTGGATCTTCCGTTGTCACGCGGCATTGCACCGCGAACCCATTGACTTTGACTGCGTCCTGGGAAGGAATACCAATTTCTTCATCCGACAAAGGCAGGCCCTGTGCCACCAGGATCTGTGACTTGACCAGATCGATGCCTGTGACTTGTTCAGTCACCGTGTGTTCGACTTGAATCCGCGGATTGACTTCAATGAAATAAAACTTGTTGGTGTCGGCATCCACGAGGAACTCGACGGTGCCTGCGTTCTCGTAGTCGACCTCTTTGCCAATCGCGATGGAAGCATCCAGCAACGCCTGTCGTGTCTTCGGATCCAGCAACGGTGCTGGTGCAATCTCGACCACCTTTTGGTGCCGGCGCTGCACTGAACAATCCCGCTCATAGAGATGGACGAGATTGCCGTGCTTATCGCCCAGCAATTGCACTTCGATATGTTTTGCCCGAGCGATGAATTTCTCGACGAAAATATCAGGGCTGCCGAATGCCGACAACGATTCGCGCTGGGCCGATTCGAAGGCCTGGGCGAACTGCGACGCTTCTGTTACGACGCGCATGCCACGACCGCCGCCCCCTTTCGCGGCCTTCAAGATAATAGGAAAGCCTTGAGCCTCCGCCTGTTTCAAACCATCCGCAGCACTGCTGATAGGCGAACTGCTGCCGCCCAAAACCGGCGCACCCACCTTGTGAGCGATATTACGCGCCGTGATCTTGTCACCCAACGCTTCGAGCGAACTGACTTTGGGACCCACAAAAATGATTCCCGCGTTTTCGCAAGCGCGTGCCAATTCGGGGTTTTCGCTCAAGAACCCATAGCCGGGATGGATCGCGTCGACGTTATAGCGTTTCGCAACCTCAATGATTCCGTCAATATTCAGATAACTGCGGATCGGCTCGCCCTTTTGTCCAACCTGATACGCTTCATCGGCCTTGAATCGATGCAGTGCCGCTCGATCCTCCCAAGCATAAATGGCGACCGTACGAATTCCCAGTTCGTGCGCGCTGCGAAAGACGCGAATGGCGATTTCGCTGCGGTTGGCGACGAGCAACTTCGAGATTTTTCTGACTGGTATGTTCATCCGACAAATGTCTCACTGCGGCAGTTGCGGGAAACGATGTGAACGGGCTTTTTTGTAGCTGAAGGGCTGAGAATTCAGAACCTTCGAACCTGTCGAAACTGAATTCCCTGGAAACCAGCTCTTCAAGCGTCGTCCGAAATATCGTCACAGCATTATGTTACAAAGATCGATGCGATGGCCGTCCAATGTGCGGAATGACTTTACGACGAGCCGCAGTCGCAGTCAAAACCAAGGTGGAACGACCGAAATTGCCGTGAAAAACGGACTCCGCGCGCCAGTGTAGCCGCTGCAGACTCGGGAATCCATCCGTAGAACGGCAGCGAGCGATTGAACCAGATGAGCTGGTCCACGTGTGCGTTTTGAACCATCTGACGCATAAAGATTTGCGACTTCCAGTTACTGCACTTGTTGCATTTATTGCATTTGAGGGGTACAATTCTGTGATTCAATCTCATCCTATGGCTATTGAGTAACCGCAGGAATGAACATGGCAAAAGATATCCCAGAAGCGATTCCTCCAACGGCTGCGGACACCCAAATTGCCAAGGACTCGAGCCTCAGGCTAGCCCATTATCTGACGGATCAGCGGAAGAAGCCGTTTCGCGTTCGCATCGAAGCGGAAGAAGGAGGACTTGAGGAATCGATTTCGATCCCCAATTCGGCCTTCAAATTGCTTAATGATATTTTAGCGGAAATGGCAAAGGGCAATGCCGTAGCAGTCACTGCAGTGCATGCTGAAGTGACGACTCGTCAAGCGGCGGGACTCCTCAATGTTTCTCGGCCGTTTCTTATTGAACAACTTGAGAAGGGTTTAATCCCGTATCGCAAGGTGGGAACACATCGTCGCGTCAGTTTGAAGGACTTGATGACGTACAAGAACTCCATGCATAGAAATCGTCTCAATGCCCTTGAAGAACTGTCTGTCATCGATCAGGAACTGGGACTTGGCTATTGAGTATGAGCCACCTCACGGTCATTTAGGATGCATGCGTGCTCTATCCTGCGCCGCTACGTAGCTTACTGATGTATTTGGCAATGTCCGATCTCTATCGGGCACGATGGACCAGCGAGATTCATGAAGAATGGATTCGCAATGCGGTCCTGGACTATCCCAATTTTCCTCGTGATAAGGCCGAAAAGATTCGTGACTTGATGAACAAACATGTTATGGATTGTCTTGTGACCGGATATTAGCCGCTAATTCCAACTTTAAGTCTTCCTGATCCAGATGATCGACATGTTTTGGCTGCCGCAATTCGCAGTGAGGCCAAGGTTATAGTGACGTTTAATCTTAGAGACTTCCCTCAAAGCGCCGTGAAGCCTTACGGAATCAAAGCCCAACACCCGGACGAGTTCATATTACGTCTATTCGATCTCAATTCTCGACGCGTCTGCGAAGCAGCCAACCAACAGAGATTGAGTCTGAAAAATCCACCAATGTCAGTAGATCAATATCTTGCTGCATTGGAGCGCCAAGGGTTGGTTCGAACGGTTTCGAGATTTCGGGAGAGTGCCGAACTAATCTAAACCTCGGTTCACTTTGCCTTCGAATCTTTCAGCCGTCACTCCGTTTCCTTGGTCAAATACAAACGCGGTGCCAACTTCATCAGGCCTCTCAGATCTGCGGCTCGCAATTGACTGCTGCCCAGATGTTTGACGGTTCTGGGGGACATGCCGGAAATCCATGTGATTCCTTCCTTTGTCACTTTAGTTCCTGCAATCGCAAAGTAGTCCAAGTTGCGGCACATTGCCAATGATTTCGCGCCCTGATCCGTGATGGCGGCTCGTTCTAATTTCAAATAACTCAGTTCCGGAAGTCCAACCAGCGTCGGCAATATTTCGTCATTGACAGGGAAATCGCAGCTCAGGAACGCCAGTTTGGTCAGTTTCTTGAATCGCTGAAATTCCTCAACCGGTACTGGCGCTGAATGCAATCTCAAATTGACATGAGTCAGTTGGGGAATCTGGTCCAAGAACTGTAATGTGGTGAATTGGGGACTCGAACTGTGAATCTCCAATGCCTTGAGAAAAGGGAAGAATTTCAGCTCGTCGTAGTCGTCAGGCAGCAATGCGGGATAAGACAAGCTAAGGCGTTGCAGATTTCGCAGTCGAGTCAATCGGTGCAGGCAGTCGCGATCCAGATGCGAGCTGGTGATCTTCAGCGACTTTAAGGTCTCGATTTTCGAGACGATTTCAGTCAGTTTCTCCACCAGCTGCGGATCGACCTCATCCGCCTTGATTTCGAGCTCTTCCAGATGCGGCAAAGTCGCCAGACAGGCAAGAGATCTTTCGTTCAGTGAGTCGCACGCCATTTGCAATGAGGTCAGCGATTTCATCTGACAAACCTGTCGAAACGCTACGTCGGCCAACCAGTCTGGTAATCGCAACTCTTTTAAGCCCGATAAGGCCATCAGGCATTCGGTTTGCGATGGCTGGCGGGCATCAATGGTTTCCAACCGAGTCATCTTCCGAAAATGAAGTGCTGAGGTATTCGTGAACCAAATCAAGTTCTCGGTTCCCGGCAGGACTAGATGTTGCAACTGTGGTAGAGTTGCCAGCACGATAAAGGATTTCGGCGTCACTCTCGTCTTCGACAGATCCAAAGTCTTCAGGTGGGCGTGGTGATTCAAACGAACCATCGGGCCATCACCAATCGCCGTCGCAGCTGGAATTGCCAGGAACGATAATGGTAGTGCTGCCAGACTAGAGAATCCGACTTTCGTGATCTTCGATTGAGCGACTCGAAAAGCCTTCAATTTGGGGAGTTTCGCGATTCGAATGGCCTCTTCGTCATCGAAAGTGATGCTGCCTAAGTCCAGAAATTCCAGATTGGGCATCCCGCCGATCAGACCGAATGTTTCGAGATTCAAATTTCCGCTTCGAAACAGGAACAGACCACGTAAGCCCGCCAACCGAGCTATGTGCGGCCCTGCCGCATCAGTCATGCCTGTTTGACTTTTCCATCGAATGAACTGCAGCCCATCCAAATTGAGGGCATCCAAAAAAGCCAGATCCGCTGGGGCGTCATAGTCCAAATCCAGGCAGCACCAATGCCCCGGGGGAATCGTCACCGGCCCCCGCGCTTCAATCCTCTGCGTCTCAGGGCGAGACTGCCGATGCAAACGATTGGTCCCACGACAAAACCATTTCGTGTTGGGTACCGAACTCTGCCCGAGCAAACTCATGAGCTCATACGCCTCAGGGACCGGACCAGGCCAGACATAGACCAGTCCCACTGTTCGGTCAGTCGGAAACTCTAACACGCGTTGCGGGAAGGCTGGTGGCTCGTCCGCCTGGACTCGATCAGAGTCAACCGTACCAAGAAGCACGAGCGAAATCATGAAACAGTAGCACAGTTTCATAACGCGGTATCCCATCCCTGGTTTTGTGAAAGATCCGCTGGTGAGGCCCACTCAACAGCGGCAAATCGCCGTTTGACTTGCTCACGGCAATTACAACGGCTTGCAGGAGAATAATCCGACTCGCTCAACGGGGATAGAGGAATTCGGCGAAGTTGAAATGGTTCGAACGCATTAAACAATTGTCCTGAGGGTTTTCACCTTAAACGCACACCTCAAGCAAATGTTTTTGAGTATCAGAACGGGAATCACTTTCGGCTGGGCGATCCTGGCGTGCTGCATGCCCTGGTGCACGAAATTGAGAATTCTCGTTGGGCGTTTGACATTCCCGGTCTCTAATCGAGAGAATCCCTTCAATGTTCGTATGGGAATTGGTTGATCGGTTTTTCTGAATTGGACGGAATCGAGTCTCATTCATGATTCGAGACCTTTCGCCGGCGAATTTGGGAAGCCAAATCCCCGTCCCAGCGTTGCCATGTCTGACATCGTCGAGAACTACACACAGGAAA
>JAQGHT010001116.1 GCA_028291565.1 Planctomycetaceae bacterium
AATGGCAATGCATTTGATCACACGACCAAGAGATTTCGACGTGGTTGTGACAGCGAATCTGTTCGGTGACATTCTGACTGACGAAGCCTCAGTTTTGCCAGGATCTTTAGGACTGCTGCCATCTGCTTCCCTGGGCAGCAGCGGTCCGGGTCTGTACGAACCAATTCACGGTTCGGCACCGGATATCGCAGGAAAAGGGTTGGCCAACCCACTCGGGACAATTTTGGCGGCGGCGATGTTGTTACGTCATTCCCTGAAGCTGGAAACAGAAGCTCAAGCGATCGAAACCGCAGTCGGCAAGGTGCTTGATGCCGGCTTCCGTACCAAAGATATCGCCGCCGGTGGTGCCTCAATGAGCACTGGAGAAATGGGTGCCAAGGTCTTGGAAGCCCTTTGAGGCTTGAATTGAGATTCGGTGTTCGAGCGGTCGGACACCGAATCTGGCCCCACGAAAGCTGCCAATGAAACTCAACGAAATTAACCAGTTGCTCCGCTGTATCGATCGGGAATTATGGGTCGTCACAGCGGCTTTCGAAGGCGCCCTGGGGGGCTTGGTCGCGACGTTCGTCTCGCCAATTTCTATTGTTCCTGCGTTGCCCCGGATGGCTGTTGCGATTTCCAAGCAACATCGTACCTGGGAATTGATCGAAGCGGCGGGATGCTTTGCCGTGCAGCTGTTGTCGGCCGACCAATTCGAGCTGGCCTGGCAATTCGGCTCTCAATCTGGACGAGAAATCGACAAATTCAGCCAGCTGGATTGGTCGCCCGGGGTGACCGGAAGCCCCCTTCTCAGGGCGGCGGCAGGGTGGTTGGAATGCCGAATTGAAAGCCGACTCGATACAGGTGATCGCACCTTGTACCTGGCTGAAGTTGTCGCGGGAGATTTGCTGCAACCATTCACGCCACTGACACAACGCAAGTTCCTCAGTGAGTCTTCCCCTGAGCAACTTGCAAAGCTGAAATCGGACATGTCGGCCGATGCCACAGCAGATGCTGCCGCAATCCATGCCTGGCGAGTCCGTCATTCCGTTTGAACGCCGTTGTCTTGATCGATTTGTCGTTGACTTTTCAGGCCAGCCAACGCGCGACTTGTGGGAGACGAATCGAGGCTCCCGACCTATTCCGGGGACAGAGCGAAGAATCTCAAGCAGTGCAGTCGCAATCCAGTGGCATTCGCTTTCTTACGTCTTCTGCGTTTGAGAAAGTGAGGGAAATTGACTTCCGCTGACACTGGATTCATGCGTTTCAGGTTTCGAGTCCGTGTCAGCCAAATCGATTTTCTCGGACTCCTCCCACAGCCGAAAACCGCCAACGAAGGCATTGGTATTGTCTCCTGCCCGACATTTTGGAGGAAGCACTTTCACCTTCCGTACGTTGCCACCACCTAGTACGACCTCATCGGGCTGAAGTGCCGTAACAAGTTGTTCGACAACTCGTTCAACGTGCCGTCTCCAGTGAGATTTCCCGAGCCGTTCCAGACCGCGCTCTCCAATGTAGTCCTCATAGGTCCGCTTTCGATAAGGCAAATGACCGAGTTCCATCGGTTCGAGAATGCCGTCGACGATCATTGCCGACCCTAAACCAGTTCCTAATCCGAGAAACAGCATCTTCCCGCCCTGGTAACTTCCCAGCGCCTGCATGGCGGCATCATTCACGACTTTCACCGGGCAACCAAATGCCGCCGCAAAATCAAATCCAACCCACCCCGGAGCAAGATTGTGCGGCTCAGCAACGGGGCGTCCGCGTAGTACTGGACCGGGGTAGCCGATTGAAACTACGGTATAGCTCCAATCGTGGACAGCCTCTAAAACGCCCGAAACCATCTGTTCGGCTGTCATTGAGGGGCCCGAATCGAATTGTCGGCTTTGCTCCTGGCCCGATGCCAAAAACTTGACGTGTGTGCCCCCCACATCTACGACGAGAATCTGCATTGCGATCTTTCTTTTTGAGATGAGATCCGGCCTGAGACTTTCACCGATGTCGCGAAAGATCGGTGGCTGATTGTTTTCATCCGACTCACATTAAAGCTGCCAAACAACCGATGCGTTGAAGCATTTGCCTGAACTGCAACCTCATTCGACTGCGAATCACGATGTGACTCGCATACCGGCATCTTGGCCGATTCTTAGTTATACGATTGCCGTCGACCGGTCAAGAAGCACACTTTTCCAGACTTCAAACTGTTTCCACCGAATACGGACTGTCTGGGATATTGACATCCCGCCCCAACGTGGTAGAATTTTTCTATCGCTGACAATATTTCACCCCATCAATATACGGTTGAGATTTGTCAGTGATGAAAAACCGCTCAATCAAGCCTGCTCTCAGGTGGGCCGACCGAGTGGACATCCAGTGAAATCGTGGAGGGCGCATGTTTTGGCCCGGTGGGATGTCCGATGGTTGGCTGGCGCGTGGAGTTTTTCTTCCGAAACAACCCCGCCAACTCGCACCGCTCCCGGGAAATGCTCTTGTACCCAATATGTTTAGACTGGGTGTCTTTAGACTGAGGTCTCAGCCTGAATTTCAGAGCTGAGTTGTACTTGGGATTGAAATCCAAGACTGAGGATTTTGTGGGACAGGCCCGTGCTTGTCCCGACAGAACGATCGAAAACTCAGAATAATCTCAGCCTGAGGATGACGGACGAATAAATTTCGGGATATGATGGAAGTTTGTGTCACAGCTGTGAGATTCCGGGGAATTCGGTGTCGAACTGGCCAATTCACGGAACCGTTTACCCAAAGATGCACAAAACGGGGGCGAAAGTTTCCGTGCCAGCGAATCGCTCCAGCTGAACCGCGAAGAGAAGGAGACAAGCCATGATGGGATTAGGCGGCCTCGAGTTAGTCATTTTCGGATTCATTGTACTGCTGCTATTTGGATCTCGGTTACCGAGTCTGATGCGGTCGATGGGGGCCAGTGTCTCGGAATTTAAAAAGGGAATCCGCGAGGATGAAGAAGGAACCGATGACGTCAACGTCGATTCCCCAAAGCCCAAAAACACTGATTTGACCAGGAAATCGTGAGCTGCGACGCGGCGAAGTCTTGGCGGTCTGAAAGCAACCGCTTCGAGACCTTCGCGTAATTCCACCTCCGAATTTTTCCGTGTTTTTTTCTTGTGAAGGAATTTGCCATGTCTGATCCACTGTTTGCATTCTTCGGAGGTATTGGGCCTCAGGAAATGATCATTTTCGGTGT